>DALYES010000019.1:653-10705 GCA_031972435.1 Minisyncoccota bacterium | reverse complement strand
CATGAATGTGTTCGTCAAAGACGATAGTAAGGTCAATACCATTGAAGTAAAAACGTCCGTCTCGCTATCCCCGGCCTGAAGGCACGGGGCATTACGCGGGCAGAACATGGCGTTTTTTCTAGCAGTAGAATCGTCCGCCGACGATTCAAATTTAATATCGCATTCATCCTCGGAGTGAACCCCCGAGGCATTATGCGACGAACTAGTAAACCCGGACGAAAGAGCCTTTGATATAGGAGATCTTGCCTTTAGAGATACAATTTATTTCTTCAGTAAAATTCTTGAAACAAAAAATACAAACAAGCAGAGACACACAATCACGGTACCGATAATGCTCGGGTACGCACCATTGAACTCATTTGGCGAGAGGTGTTTGAGCAATATGCCGAGGTATGCCCATATGAGCACGAGGCCGTATATCCAATTGGTATCCATGCGCATCCGCACAATGCCGATGAGTGCGCCGACGAGCAATATGATACTCGTCCACACATACTCCGCGATGCCGAACCCGTCCCAGCCAATACTCACGAGGAGTACGGTGATATTGGCAATGGTGGCGACCGTAATCCAACCAAAATACACACTAAAAGGAGCAGAGATGAAAAGTCTCTCTCGCGTCGTGAGCGTAGCGGTACGGAGCGTATCTGCGATGGTGATGAGGGATCCGAGTATGACCGCCATGATGATGACCGAGAGCAAAATAAAATCGTAGTGCCATGCAAATATCCAAGAAATATTGGCGAGTGAGCTCACTATAAATGCAATGTTCACTTTTTTGAGTAGTGCATCATTTTTTTGACTATGCTCTTTTTCAAATATGCCAAACTGGTAGAGCACGTACAGAGCGAGGAGTAGGTAGATGAGTCCCCAAATAGAGAATGTGACCCCTGCCGGAGCAAAGAGATTTGGATAGGCATCTGATATTGCACCAGTAGAACGGCCATTAATGGGTAACCCATTTGCTAAAAAATTTACGACTACCATCGAGACATACGTGAGTGCAACAAGAATTTTTATAAACATATAGTATGTATGGTATCATCAGTCTGTGATAAGTAAAAAACTCCTCATCAACACACTGTGTGAATTTGGCCCCATTTTAGCGTTTCTTGTCCTCTATGAAATGAAAAATTTCATGGCCGGTGTCATTGCGATGATGGTGGCAAATGTTGTTTCACTCATTGTTCTCCAAAAGTACGAAAAGCACATTCCTATCTTTGCACTCATTTCGTCGGGCTCAGTACTCCTCTTTGGTGGTGTCACTCTTTTTATTGATATTCCAACCATATTTATACTACGCGACACCATATTTGACGGGATTTTTGGCACTGTACTCATCGCGTCAGTTTGGTACGGAAAGCCACTTTTCAAGTACATCTTTCGAGGTGTGTTCGCCATCACTGATACGGGATGGAGCGCACTCAGCATGCGGTGGGGTATTTTCTTTCTTATACTTGCAGGTATGAATGAGTGGGTGCGATGGACACTCACTCCCGATGATTGGGTTGTTGCAAAGATTATCATCATTGTGCTCTCGGTACTCTTTGGCGCATACCAGCTCACCCTCACCAAAAAAGAACGCCTCCCCGATGCAACTGCATGGGGTATTCGGGTGTAAGCGTAGGGGGTAAGGTGGAAGAAGTATACGAACCTAAAAAACAGAATCGTAGGGGTCTGACCCCTACGATTCTGTTGTGTGTCAGTAAATGCTATTGAGTTTGTCCTGGAGAGATGACGTCATCTGGAGTCGGTACTTCTGTCACGTCAAGTATATCTTCTCCAGGTGTGATAGCATAAAAGTTGGCACAGTAACAGAAGGAGTTCTTCGATGAAAACGATTCACAGATATTTTCTGCTGGCTGTATTTGGCTTGTTCCTTATCCCGCTCGCACACGCTGAGCGTCAGATAACGGTGAACTTTACGACGGCAACACTTACCGTTACGGATAGCGAGATAGAGACGTTGCTCGAAACACCCGTGGTGTTGCCACGAGCAAACTTCTACGCCCTCCCAGTAACAGGCATGGTGAAGCAAGCAGAGATGGGCCCCACGTGGACTCCAACAAAAGAGATGCATCTCACCAAGCCCGGGAAGTATAAGCCCCACTACCGTCCGTATGAAAATGGCAACGCCATGGGTCATTGCAAGCTAACCATTCGCTATGATGGCGACGTGTCAGTTCTTCAGTACGTGCGGATTCACGGCAACGCCAAGGAATGGGACCTCGGCCAAAAGCGTTCTGCAGGATGCATACGAATCCCTGATGACGTATGCCCCATACTCGTTGCGATGAGCACGAGCAAGTCGCCGGTGCGAGTCACCTTTGTGCGCTGAAATGCGCTCCACCCCCAATTAGCCCTAGGCACCATGCCTAGGGTTAATTTTTTTACCTCACAGATCGAATCGTAGGGGTCAGACCCCTACGATGTAGTTTTATAGAAGATAGGTCGGATCTGCTGTTCAAATCCGCCGTTACTGCCCGAAAAATACTGGTAATGACTAAATAATAATCGACCCCTCCAATACTCTGGGGGGTCGGTATGTCGACTTGACGTTAGTACCATCAGAGCCGTGAGTGGAGGCGAGACCACGCAACTTTCAATGCGCGGACATCAGGTGCATTATCACCTTCGAATGGTTTGCCCGTCGTCACCTTTTTGATGATCTCGTCACTTATTCCTTCGTCTGTTGCTTTCTTCTTTGCATCTTCATACTCTTTCTGCAACTGTTCCTTCGTTTTGAGTAGCTGACACATGCCATTCTTCTCCATGTAGGCGATTATTGAAATGGTGCAATTTGCATAATACAGTTACTGCCATGAAATGCAACAACACAATTTCATGACTTCGCCATATTTCAATGTTGAACAGAAGTGAAGATTCTTAAATGCTCAACAACTCCTCGCATCGTGAACGCCTTCCAATTACTATAAAACTAAAACATTCAATGTCCTCATTTTATCCATTCTCAATACAGTATAAATAGTTCCCGTATCACGTAGAGCAGAGCGAGGTTTTCGATAATGAGGAGTGGAATTCCAATCTGGAAGTACCATTTCTGGGTCTTGTGACGGAAGACGAGCATACCCGCATACACACCCACACTCCCAAAGGCAGTAGCCATAAAGAAGAGTAACCCTTCGGAAATACGTTCGGTACTATTCCCTCTCCGCGCCTGTCGCTTATCGTACGCAATGATAAAAAACGCCACCACATTCACCACCCCAAACACACTCCAAAGTACAAGTTCCAAATTCATGTGTTTGTATTATATATCAGCGCAACCTTGTCTCGGTGATACTGTACGTCGTAACAAAGGAGAGTTCTTTACAGCAAACTACATCCCAGATTTCAAAATTTTATTGTCCCTGTCCCCATTTACTGCAACAAGTTTCGAGACATTTTCCGTATTATTGAGAAGTCGATAATGTGCTGAAATAGAAAACCCAAATTTCATATATGTAAAACCTTTTTTACGACACATGGAATCATAAACTCAAATACCGCATTGTTAGGAATAGTATTATGGTCGCCGATTAAATATGGCAATAATGATGCGTATGTGTGATTCGAGGAAAAATCAATAGAAGAAAATACGTCTTTCGGAATTACACACAGAACAGGTAGATCATTTGGTACTATCTCAACATTCTGTTTTACGCGTAAGTTATAGAATATTCCATGAAGCATCACATCGTATTCCTGTTTGAGAGACGTGAGGTCAAAAAGACGCAATTCAACCTCAGCACAAGATAGAGGGTCGACCAATGTCGCTTCTCGAATCCCAGAAACATCTTCATAATATTGTTCACTATGTTCGCTAAAAGAAAACGCATCATCAAATGCACGTAATGGTAAGACGGACAATTCTTCCATGATCTCACGTTTAAGACATTGTAGTGAGGATTCATCGTTTTCAATCCTGCCACCGATGGTTTTTATGACAATATGTGGAACTCCGTTGACTTCCTGCCAACGGTAATTTTTCTGTACTCCCAGTACAACTGATTCCCTCCAAACAACAATACCCTCAGCACCGTGTATCATTTTTTCATTTGATTTCATAGTGAAGAAGCGTATTTTATTTTAATATATCCTTGTACGAATAAGGGTCGAGAATTAGTCGAAAATAATCAGCTTCTGAAACGCCCTCAACTCCGTATTTATAATAGGTTAACTTATCGAACATTTCGACATCGTCTAACGTGAGATCTTTTTCTTCCGCCAACTCATCTAGTGGAGAGTATGACGTTGGCCGGATTTTTATATTATTAATTTCCATAAACTTAAAAAGTTCTTTTACATCTTCTTTTGTCTGTCCAGGAACACCGAGCATAATAAGCCCCTTTAAGAGCATGTTGTTTAGATTGAAATATCAAGCAACACGCTCTATCTGCTCTTTTGAAAACTTCTTCTTAAGAAATTCCGAAGAACGATTAATTGTCTCTATACCGACAGAAATTTTGTAGCAACCAGATTCAGCCATAAGTCGTATCATTTCTTCATCATCAAGACAATCGATACGACTCGTTGCGGTCCATGAAACACCAACCTTTTCATTGATAAGCTTTTGAGAAAAATGTTTTACCCACAAACTATTAAGCGTAAATGTCGGAGCAAAAAGTTTAAAACTCTCAAAACGATCTTTATTTTCTTTCATAAACTGAACAACATCAACAACGCTCTTTCGTCGTTCCGAAATTCCAAAGGTCTTTACAGAAAGACAAAATCGGCAATTAAATGGGCAGCCACGTGAGACGGTAATACTTATCTGTTTTGTGCCATTAAGCGAATTATACAAGTCGATTGATTTATTCTGAGTATCTGGAAACAACCAATCTGTACCAAGATAACCTCCGGGAAATTCTTCCCCAGTTTCCCTTATAAAAATCCCGGAAGGATTTTGAAGCCCTTCGGCAATGTATTGGGTATATTCATCAATAGAGACTTCCCAGTCTCCACTCACAACAACAGCATCAAAACAATCCCCCTTTTTAAATAATTGCGGTATTAAACAGACGATATCACCATACACCACTGTCTTTGCAGTTGGCATAACTTTTTTTAAAAAAGATGCCATTTTAAAAACCTGTCTCACATTCTCAATTCGCGCTAAAAAAACAAACACATCCGGCGCTTCTTTGAGAGCTAACTTGCAGATGTCAAAAATACTTATCTCAGGATCAATACAATCAATTGATATTACCTGATGTTTCTTCGACAAATAATGATCTATCTCCCAAAAGTAGACATATCGTTTCGGTATCGTAACATGTACCGGACGTGTCCCTGTTTGTTTAGGAAATATGTGAAAGATTTTCATGTTGTTAAAAATAGTATGTATTTGCTTTCTTTTTGTGATAGCAATACACCCCTAATTCCAAGACCGAATTACAACACCTGCAGTAATTAAGCTGTGACTGACATTATACATTGAATGAACATACGTAGCTACTTTGAGAAAATCTTCATGATTTGAACTATTTATTCTCTCAATTTCCATTTACTCCGTTAATAATTTGGTGTAAAGAGAACCGTATTTTTATTACAGATTATTAAATGGTGGCTGACCCCATTTCTTCATTTCTCCTCAGATTATTAAATGGTGGCTGACCCCATTTCTGCCATTTCTTCCATTTCTCAAAATTGTGGCTGACCCCATTTCTCCTCAAGCATTCACACCCCAGATTTCAAAATTTTATTCTTGTCCCCATTTACACAGTTCAACTCATCTTGCACTCAACTTTTCTAAAATCTGTGGCCATTCCTTGAGTGCCATTGGGCTTGCAAATTGTGGTGATGGATCGGGCATCTCGCGTGAGGCAACCACCTTGAGTGCTTTCTCAATATTTTGTTTTATATTGGGAATTTCATTTCTGACACCATCGGTCATTTCCTCAAATATCAAACAGGTTCTTCCGCCTCTCCATTGGCGTGTGCAACGCTAATCTTTTGGAGTGGTATATTCGATTCTTCGACGACAATAGTTTGAAATAGCAAGGCGTGAAATAGCAAGGCGTCGCCTTGCTATTAGTTAGACGGGCAGAATTTAAAATTATCGCAACATCTGTGTGACGAGAGCGACCATCTGCGCTTTCTTTTGTGCATCACTTTCGGCGATGAGGAGCGTGAGCGCAGTGAGAGCTGAGGGATTGATATTCTGTGCGCCACGGGCACCTGACTTTCGTAAAAACCACACAAAGGCAAACGCTCCCGAGCGCTTGTTGCCATCAGTGAATGGGTGATTTTTTACCATGAAGTAGAGGAGGTGTGCCGCTTTTTCTTCCACCGTCGGGTACACCGACTTCCCTCCAAATGACTGCATGACGTTCCCCACAATGCCCTCAATGTTCCCTTTCGCTCGCTCACTCGCAAACATGTCGGTCGCTTCGCCTTTTTTCATGAGCTCTGTGCGGAGACTTTGGAGTGTGCTCTCGAGATCGCTACCCAGTAACGTGACTTTTTTCTTCGTGACTCCTTTTAGGATAAGTGCGTCTTTATCGTATGCATCGAGTGACACCCATGTGCTTGCAAACTCCTTGATAAGTTCGAGGACGGTCTTTGGGTCGAGGGTTACATGCTCAGGGAGAAGGGCCTGGATATCCTCCACTGACTTCATGAATGCATCATAGTTTTTGGCAACTTGCTTTTTGTTGATGGTGTAACCCTTGGTGATGTGTTCACGAAGTGTTTTGGTTGCCCACTGACGAAATTGAGTAGCGGTTTTTGAATTTACCCGGTATCCAACCGAGATAATAACGTCGAGATTATAAAACTCAACTTGGTACGTCTTTCCATCGGAAGCAGTTGTTGCATTTTTTGCAACAACTGATTTTCTATCCAATTCCCCTTCATCAAAGATATTTTTTAAGTGACGAGACACAACGGATTTGTCACGACCAAAAACAGTGGCAATTTGATCGAGTGTTGCCCACAATGTTTCCTTCTTCGCGTCTCCGCGCAGTTCAATGGCACCAGATTTAGTCTGGTAGATAACCACGTTATTTTTTAATTCAGATTTTTTCATTACTGCTATTTTACCATAGTGCTCCAAAGTCCTTTTTATACGTTAATGCCATGGGGCTGGTTAAAACACCTTGTGATGCGCCTGTATGCCTCATCATGCATCAGTATAGAGTCTACTGACAGAATATTCTTCGTCGAGAGTAAAGTCGAGTTGTTTACCATTGTGTGCCTATAATGTTATTGACAATTTCTTTAGATTACATATTATGTATATACATTCGGGATTATCCCGCGACCCCACCCGCAAGGGCGGGGAATATTTTTAGCAGTACAATTTCATAAATCCGTCTTTTACAGATGCAAAGTCTGTGTCATCGAGGGTACCCAACTTACTGAGTATTCGGCGGTGGTCTACCGCTCTGGCTTGATGTAAGCAGGCGACGTTATGAACTTCTTGATGTCTATATGGTACATACCAAGAACCCTTTTTATCTTTTGTACTTGTTGGTATAACAAAATAAAAGCCGTGAGCTAGTTTTTTAAATATGATAACAGGACGACTATACAGTTCACTCTTACCATTTACTTCTGACCCAATATTTTCGCCAATTGAAGCCCACCATATATCACCTACTGAAACATGTGGAGGGTTGTGGGTGGCGGTATCAAGCTCAGCTTTCTTTTGCATCCAATTAGCAAAATCTTTCATAACAATTTAAATAGTATACAAATAAATCTAATTTGTGTCAGTGACCTGAACAGACTTGAAAATATTTCACTGATTATAAATCGGTTTTCTTATTGGCAGAATATCACCTCCTCGAGGGGGAGGTTGAGTTTTTCTGCAAACCAGGCACGGACATCTTCCTTGCCACCGATTTGGTCGATGAGTTTTGCTTCAAGCGCGAGTGGTGCGGGGAGTGTTGAGCCATCTGCGAGCTTGGCAACGTCTTCCACAGGTATATTTCTGTTCTCTGCTACCTCCTTTACAAACGTATCATGGTATATCTTGAGATCCCGCTCAAAGAGCGCACGTTCCTCTGCGGTGAGCGCTCTCTCAGGGGTGCCGGAATCCTTGAATTTCCCAGACGCAAGTGAAACAAACTCCAATCCCTGTTCTTCATTCTGTTTTGAATAGTCGAGGTACGACATGGTGACACCAATAGAACCAACATCGGAGAACGGTGATGCGAAAATACGGTCTACTCCTGTCGCGATGAGGTATGCACCCGACGCAGCAGTATCGAGCACAAATGCAGCGTTGGGCATTTCACTTTTCTTGAGATCGTCAGCAATAAGTTTCGACGCTGGGCCAGACCCTCCTGGAGAATCAATGAGCATGAGTACACCGAGTATATTCGGATCATAACTTTCAGCTGTGCCCAATGTTGAGAGCGTTTCACTCATGCTGGTTGTGACCGGCACCAGCCCATCAGCATCTGTTTCCGATACATAGGGGAACGAGGTGATTTCACCATCGATAGGGATGACTGCAATGTTACACTGGCCATCACTGATGTACTGACTTGCATTGAAGCCACTCCACTCATCGTTCCAATCTCCCCATATCTGAAGTCCAGCCCAGAACAGACCGAGGAGAGTACATGAGCACACTGCGACTATTCCAATAAATTTAAATGTTTGGATGAGTAGGTTTTTCATATCTCTTTATCATAGCACCTTCTCTGATTGAGTAGACCACGCCCTAAAGAGGTGTCGTTTCTATGGAGATATCAACATTAGGACATCCGATGTCCTAATGTTGATATCTAATTAAACCCTTGAATCACGCGGTTTTTCTTTGTTTGCGTGCTTCTTTGATTTATAAAACCAGAAATAGAGCACGGTGAGGAGGATGACGTTTGGAATAAAAATGTACGGCGAGCCCCAACTCGTGCCATTAACGTGAGAATCTGAAACTGGCCAGAGAAATAATGTCGGAAAAAATTTATTCGAATGCGTGGGAATGTCAACGAGAATATGGAGTGGCCAGCCAAGCATCTCAATAATGAGTGATCTCTTGAAAAATGACACTATCACAATCACGAGTCCTGCAATAATCAAACTATGCGTCACGCTGTAGAGTGTATGCACGTATTGAGGAATTGACGCAGGGTCATGTGGTCCCACAGGGAGGCTGTTACCGTTTCCCGAAATTATCGCAATGATAGAAACTACAAAGAAGATACCGAAGGAAAAGAGGTCGGGCATGATGCCAAAGAAAAATGATTTCCAATACGAAATTCTTGACTTTCTTCCAAATGCAATTCCTCCATAGAGTCCATGGGAGATAATGTCCATATGTATGTAGTATAGCAGGGTTTTCAAACTGATAGCTATGTAGAAATGTTTAAGCGTGGTATAGTGCGGACGTTACTGTTCCTGAGGAAATAAAATGAATACAACGTGTATCGATGCAAAATTCAAGACCTCAATGTTGAATCTTAAACCCGGTGACGTCATCACATGTGTGCGAAATGGAATAACACTCTATGCCGTCGTCTTGGAGCGAAAAAGTAAGAACGGTGAAGATGCTCTTTTGAAATTGACTAATTTTTCAAGTATTGTGAATCTTCGACCCTACCCAAAGGAAATTTATTGGGACGACAAATTCAATATGCTTTCTGATACAGGTGGTCGGTTTGTTCTTCTTTCTGAAGAGTGGATTTCTACTGAGAAAGAGGCTGCGAAGCAGTTTCTCGCATCATCTTATACGAAAGGGCCACGTACTCGCGATGAAAAAATGAGAGCAATTTTTGAAGCGATCCAAGACCGAAATAAAGACTTTACCCAAACAGCCGGAGGTTATTATTGAAGTACTGAGTTAAGAAACGTCATTAAATGAAGCAAAACAGTTGCTCGGGTACGCTCTCTCGTGCACATCTCGAAAAGTGTGGATTCCGGAGTAATCACACGAGTTGCCGCTTGTAATAAGGCCGAAAGGCCGTACGTTACAAGC
The DNA here is from genome assembly GCA_031972435.1 of Minisyncoccota bacterium. GTDB lineage: Bacteria > Patescibacteriota > Minisyncoccia > Phycocordibacterales > UBA918 > Damh-18. The sequence continues at coordinate 777 of DALYES010000019.1, read as the reverse complement.
GGCTTTTCATACCAAAGCTCATGCAAGTCATTTCTTATCTCTTCACATCATCCAAGACACAGACGGCGTGACCTTCGGGCTTTACCTTGCGGTAGATTTTTGCGAACGTTCCTTTCTCGTCGAT
>DALYES010000019.1:0-643 GCA_031972435.1 Minisyncoccota bacterium | reverse complement strand
GCGGTGAGTACCTTTTTATCTTCATCGGAAAGGAGTGGAAACGTAATTCCCTCTTTTTCAATAAACTTTTGATGGCGCGCGATGGAATCTGCGGAGATACCAAAGACAAGTGTACCGGTCTTTTGAAATTTCTTTGTAAGTAGAGAAAACTCATTCGCCTCAGTGGTGCAACCGCTCGTCATATCTTTTGGATAAAAGTACAGGACTACCTTTTTACCACGGAGTGCTGAGAGCGTAACCTCGCTTCCGTCTGAAGACGGAAGCGAAAAATCGGGTGCGAGCTTACCTACTTCTATTTTGATATTTGTTTGTTTCATTGCATACAGTATATCAAATGTGTGGCACGTATGTTCAATATTCGTCGATGTTTTCTCACTCACGTTGTCATAAGGCAGCGCTTTTTTTATTTCCTAAACCAAAACCTCGATCGTAGGGGTCAGACCCCTACGATCGAGGTTTTGGTTTATAAGATTTAGGTTTTATGTATTTATCCGAATACACTGCACCGGGCACGTGTCTGTAGCTTCGTCAATGCTAGATTCAAACAAATAATGCAACACACTCAGGTCTCTCCGGATAAAGGATAATACCTGTTTTCTGATAGAATACTTCACAAGGGGTCAAACCACCAAATCGCTTCCGT
>DALYES010000018.1:294-10825 GCA_031972435.1 Minisyncoccota bacterium | reverse complement strand
AGATACCTGAATACAGTGCAACCATCGCAGTTTTAAACGGAAATCGAAGTCGCGATACGAGGAATGTTCCCACCGAGAGCAGAGTGATGCCAAGTATAAAATTATTGCTGAGCGTGGTACTGAAGAAGTAGTACCCCATGCCAAATGACGCAAGTGCAGACACTGAACCAATAACCGGTACCACATCAGATGCATCGTGGTCACGGAGTGCACTAAACATGGCAACGAGTGCGGTAAAGAATGTGTACGCCGAGAGGAAGGAGAGTGCCACCACCTCGAGCGTAGGCTTCACCACATTCGCAAAAGTCGGAATGTGGAGTGTACTCGATACAAACGGAAGAAACCCAATGAAGTACACAACAATCCACACACCTGAGATGAGACAGGTATAGAATGCATACACGAACGGACGTGGGAGTGTCTTTTCATCACTCACAATATGCTTATCAACAAGCGCTACAAATGCATTGAGAAACTGCGCACCAACGGCGAGGAGTATCCAATTCATACGGAGAAGTTATTCAATAACACCATATATACTGCTATTGTACACCATTATTGATACAAATTTCCTTGTATACCAAAGCTGAAGGTCGAATAGTCCGTTTCAGAGTGGTGAAATCAACTTCCACGAGTCCGAATCGTTTTTCAAAACCAAGTGCCCATTCATAGTTGTCGAGAAGTGACCAGTACATGTGCCCACGCACATCGGCTCCACGCTCACGTGCGCGCCACGTAGCTTCGACCTGTCGTTTAATATAATCGGCTCGATACATATCTGCAGCGTCTGCAAGCCCTGATTCAGAAACAAAAAGAGGTTTTTTATACTTCCTGAGCATTAACAGTGCGTCTTCAAGTCCTTCAGGATAAATATCCCAATCCATATCTGTTTTAACATATGTCTTAGTGTCACCAAACTTCTTATGGAAGTAGTAATTAATTCCAATCGAATCACACTTCTTGTGCACTCGATTCATAAAGCGGTACGTCCAAAAATAGTTTGCAATCCAAGCAATAATTTGATTGAACGGATTCCAATTCGCATGGAAAAATATGATGTGTTTCGCCACACTCACATCCATTTTTGGTGATACTCGTTTTATCGCATCATACGCAAGGTTGTGTGACTGTACAAGATTTTTCATCACACGGAAGTAGAGGTGAAGTGGTGCAAAACCTTTCTGAGCTTGCGACTCATACGTACGTCCTGAATTCGTGATTGAAACCAAGTCCGTAAGCGTAAAGCGTTTGAATGGTGGCCAACTCCCACGAAGCCATCCGTTTGAGCCATAGACATTCGGTTCGTTCATTGTTGAGAAATCGTTACAGAGGTCGCCGAGACGTGAGACCACAAACGCGCAGTACCGTGCAAAAATTTGCGGAGCATCCGTGTGTTCAAAACCCCCCTTCTCAGTAAACCAGAGTGGAAGCGTAAAATGCCACAAAGTGACATACGGTCGAATATCTCGAGCACGGAGGGCCTCAAGGACTGCGCGGTAGTGGGCAATTTCATTTTCATCAAACTTTCCTTCCTCGGGCTCAATGCGCGCCCACTCAATGGAGAGGCGGTGTGCATTGTGTCCGAGAGATTTTGCAATATCAAAATCCTCCTCATAGCGGTGGTAGTGGTCACATGCAATACCGCACATCGGTACACGTCCTCCACGTGCTGCTTCGGCCCAATCAGTGTTCTCAATTCCTCCCTCCACTTGATACGATGCAGTCGCAGCACCCCATAGAAAACCCTCTGGGAAATTTTTAAATTCTGACATAATGAGAAAACTATATCACAAATAAATAGCCGTAGTGTTTTTTACAGACAATACTAGATCCCCGTTGCTCCTTATTTAGTGGCTCATATCGCAAACCAATCGTTCCCTCCCGTCGACAGTCAAAATCGCCCTTACGGGCGATTCCTTTGTGTCGACGGGTGAGAAGTGAATACCTGGAACTTCGCAAGACCTTGAGCAATTGCTGCGAAAGGTATACCGCATCTGTAAGATGGGAACGAACCATACTGGTTCAGTACAGGTTGTCGCTCTTTTTATAAAAAGAGCTGGCAACCTCATCGTTCCCTCACGAACAGTCCCCCAGACTGTTCTCCGTCGACACAAATTTAAAAACCGCCGTGAGGCGGTCTTAATGTGTGTCGACGGGAGGGAACGATCCTCCGACCTTAGCTTTATGAGTGCTACGCTCTAACCAACTGAGCTACGTCGACGTATATTATTATTTTCATACACGATGAAAGTGAGAAGAGCATACCATTCATCCTTTATTCCTTCAACTTTCTACTCTTCGAGCATAGCAAGAATCGCTTCTGCTTTTGCAATATCTTCGGGATACCCAATTGGAATCCAAAGTGTTTGCTTCAGTATGTGTACAGGGTGTGTTTGTGCAAATTGTGTGAGCATGTCAGTCACATACAATTCACCACTTGCTGATATTGGCGTTGCGTAAGCAAAAATTGATTCATCGATCACGAAACCACCGATATTAATGAGGTTTGATGGTGGGTTTTCCGGCTTTTCAAGAATCTCTTTTAGGGTCCCGTCTTCATGTGGGATAAGTACTCCATATCGTTCGGGAGTGTCTGAGTACGTCCCAAGAATTGCATACTCACACGCGACTGCCTCTCTCAGTGTCTCTTTTCCATGAATATCATCTCCATACATAAAGAGAAACTTACCTTTGAGCACATCACGCGCACACATGAGTGCATCGCCCGTCCCGCCCGCATGATTTTCTTGTTCACAATACACTACCTTTTTCCCCAAATACTTCTCTCCACAATGCGCAATAATGTGCTCTTTAAGATACCCCACAATGAGTACAAGCTCATCAATCTGTGGTGGAAGCGCCTCGACAATATACTCAATAATAGGCTTCTCATTCACACAAATAAGTGGCTTTGGACAGGAATCAGATAACGGACTCATCCGCGTACCCTTTCCAGCACAAACAATAACGCACTGCATAACAGAAAATTTTATACCTGCTTATACACGGTCAATAATGTTTCTGCTTTAGTCACATCTTCTGGGTACCCAATCGGAATCCATAGTTGTTGCTCTACAACGGCAATCGGATACTGTTTAGCATAACGTTCTATAACCTCACTCAGATAGTATTCATCATTCACTGGTGATTGTGGCTCAAATTCAAAAATATGGTCATCAAGCACCATTGCTCCTGTACTCGCACAATTTGATGGAGCATGCACTGGTTTTTCAATCATAAGTCCGAGTGTGCCATCTGGGTTGCGTACCACAATACCAAATTTTTCTGGTTGATTTACTGAAGAGACGAGAATTGCTCGAACATACGAGGTTGCACGAGCAATGTCCTCTCTTCCATGAATATCATCTCCATACATAAAGAGAAACCGGCCTTTGAGCAAGTCCTTACACAGCCAGAGAGCTTTCGCTGTTCCCTCTGCGACAGGTTGTTCAATATAGGTAACTTTCTTCCCATGAAAAACTTCTCCACAATACTCCCGAATCATATCACCCTTATATCCCACCACAATAATAAGCTCATCAATAGAGCTTGGAAGTGCTTCCACAATGTAATCAATGAGAGGCTTTTTGTGTACGTGGACGAGTTGTTTTGGTCTATCTTCCGTAAGCGGGCGGAGACGTTTGCCGTTTCCAGCAGCTAAAATTACACATTGCATATGATGAGGATTTTAGCACATTTGTGTGATTTTGGTACCTGACGGAGTGTATTTTTAAATACTCGAATGCTGCCCCGCAACACGAGAAAAGCCGGAGCTTTCGCTCTCGGCTTTTCATTCGTGTTGCGGGGCCATCCATCGTCCCGCTTTTTCTAATGAGCTTCGCTCATAAGAACGCTGGACGCGACTCACTCGTGGCAGAGCCACATCGTTCCGTCGTTCGATTCCAGACGAAATGTGCGCAGGCACATTTCTGCCCCGCAACACGAGAAAAGCCGGAGCTTTCGCTCTCGGCTTTTCATTCGTGTTGCGGGGCCTGGAATCGAACCAGGGTCTGGAGGTTATGCATTCCACTATAACTTTCGTTACTCAAGCTATGCTTGATTTGTGGTCTGGACTATACCTTCATCTTTCTTAAAAAGTTAAGATGCCTACCATCTAGTCTCTACACCTTCCCATCAAATTGATGGGCTTGGCTCGGTATTGCCATGTTTTTACACGAAGGTTTCACCGAATTTGGCAAGTATTCCATAGAGCATTTCTGCTGTATGAGCCCAATTGAGCCTCCCGAGGTACCTCTCCTCTACCCCGCTATGTTAATCTCTCCTCGTCCCTACGGGACCTGTTCAGGTTGTATGATATTTTTCATAAATTCAAAATATCGACAACCTCTTGCGACAGTCCCCCGGACTGTCTCACCCCGCTATGTCTTATGTACTGCTCCTCATCTTGATAAAAATATCAAATCGAGTACATACGAATGTACCGCATGTCTGCAACTAATGCAATACTACATAACACCAAACTCTCGAAAAACGCGTTCAAAACGGACGAGTGTTTCCTGTGCGACGCGTTGGGTGAGTACAAAATCGCTCCCCACATGGGCAATTTCGTTACGCACTTTGTGAGCCTCCCACGCATCTTGGAGGGTGGTAAATGAGGTAGTATTTGCAGACTTCAATTTTTCGCCAAGACTCTGACCTGAATACCCCGCATTGGTAAGTGTCTCATCGAGCATGATATCGGCCTCAATAATGGCGATGCGCCACGATTCTGGATTATGCTCACTGATACGCATCTGTATTGCATCCCAGCGAGCATTCTTTGTCTCTGGAGCTTCATGTTGTGCTGCCCACTCTCTTTCTGCCTTACGCAATCCTTCTTGTTCAATTTCAGCAAGTTCACCAAATCGAACCTTTGCATAAATAAATCCCACAAAAAACAGAAGTGACACGAGAAGTGCTATGATCGAATAGATATTCCACCAATAACTGAGCGAGTGTGAGATTCCATCACCACTGTTCCCCGTGACAAACTCATAGAGAGAGCGCCCTATACCGAGCAAATCAAGACCAGGTGGATTAAATGAAACTTCGTTTTGAATGACACTCTCTTGCATACCTCTATTCTACACCATCATCGTGTCTCTTTGCGCTGTGTCATATGTGTGTTTCCCAAAATCGAAGAGTCGTTCGTCCCCTCTATGTGGTGCAATGTACTGAATACCCACTGGAAGGTTACTTCCCTCGCGTACCACAGTACCTCCCGGAATAGAAATCGCAGGTACACCAATGAGGTTGACGGGTACGGTAAATATATCTGCAAGGTACATCGAGAGCGGATCACTTTTTTCGCCAATTTTGAATGCAGGGGTTGGTGCCGTGGGTGTCATAATGAGATCGACATCAGTGAACACCCTCGCTATCTCATCCCGCATCATGGTGCGCACCTGCTCAGCTTTGCCGTAGTATGCGTCGTAGTATCCTGCGGAGAGCACGTAGGTACCAAGGAGTATGCGGCGCTTCACCTCTGCACCAAAACCTTCTGCACGTGTTTTCATGTAGTCTTCAAGAAGGTCTTTTCCCTCAATATGAAGTCCAAAACGCATACCATCATAGCGTGCAAGATTAGAAGAAACCTCTGCAGGCATGACAATGTAGTATGCAGCAAGCCCTCTCTTCATGAGGGGGAGTGAGACATCAACCACTTCATGGCCTGCTTTTGTGAGTGCCTCAACTCTCTCATTAAAGAGAGCGAGTACATCTGCGTCCATTCCCGCACCGAGAAAATCTCGAGGAATACCAATGCGGTACTTCTCTTTGAGTGGCACTACTGGGTACGTATCTTCATTGATAGTTGTCGCGTCGTACCTATCTTTCCCATGGAGTGCCTCAAAGAGCATTTCTGCGTCTCGAACGGAATTGGTAAGCGTCCCCGCTTGGTCGAGCGATGAACCCATGGCGATGAGTCCGTGACGAGAGATACGTCCATAGGTTGGTTTAAAGCCCACATTTCCACAGAAGCTCGCGGGAAGGCGCACAGAACCACCCGTATCAGTACCGAGTGCAGCCACCGCAGCGCCCATGGCAACCGCAGCTCCCGAGCCTCCCGAGGAACCGCCTGGAACACGAGTTTGATCGAGCGGATTTTTTGTGACGCCAAATGCTGAATTTTCTGTTGAGGAACCCATGGCAAATTCATCGAGATTCGTACCTCCCATAAAAACCACACCTTGTTCGCGCAATCGTGTGATGACCGTCGCGTCGTATGGCGCGACGTACTGTTCGAGCATTTTTGAAGCCGCGGTGGTACGCTTGCCCTTCATGAGAATATTATTCTTGATGGCAATCGGCATACCGAGGAGTGCGGGAGCGCGTTCTCCCTCTCTCGCATAGCGCTCTGTTGCTACTTTCGCAACGTCACGAGCGTCATCGTAGACATCGAGAAATGCGTGGATAGCAGTGTCATCTCGGTCAATAATTGCACGCATATCTTCAAACGCATGAAGCGGAGTGTATGTTCCCTCGAGAAATTGTGTGCGGAGTGCTGTGATTGTAGTCAACATAGCATTATGATTTATCACCAATGATTTTCTGGACTTTAATGTACTGCCCATCGCGCTCGGGTGCAGCATTGAGCAAATCTTCGGTATACATACCAGGTTCATGCGGATGTTCATCTGCACGCATGACATTGTAGAGTGCACCCACGTTCTTTTCAGCTTCGATGCTACCAGTAATTTGCTCTATTTCACTCACATATCCGAGAATACTGGTAATATCTGTCGCCAGAGACTCCGTCTCGTCCGAAGTGAGTGCGATACGTGAAAGTTTTGCAAGATGTTCGATGTCTTCTTTTTTCATATGTAATATCGTGCGTATAGTAGCACTTTGAGGATAAAGTTTCCAGAAATATGATATCGCAGAGGATACTTCCACACACCTTTGGACGAGAGGCTACGTTCTCAATAATTTCAAGAATGCACGCTCATCAATGATTTTGACTCCGAGCGCCTCTGCTTTTTCAATCTTTGAGCCGGGGTCATTACCAGCGATAACGTAGTCTGTTTTCTTTGAAACAGAGCTCGTGACGTGCGCGCCCGCTTCGCGGGCGCGCACCTCCGCTTCATCGCGACCCATCCCCTCAAGAGTACCCGTGAAAAGTACTGTTTTCCCGGTAAGCGGTGTCTCTCCACGCGGAGGGTTTCCTGCATCCTCTACCGTAATGTGGGTGAGGAGAGCATCGATTTCCTTTGCATGTGCTGGCTCCCTGAGCCACTCTGCAAGTGACGTCGCAACGACATCCCCTACACCGTAGACTTGAGCAAGTTCTTCTACCGATGCGGTACGTACACGTGAGAATGAGTGAAATGCCTCAGCGATAATACGAGCCATCTCTTCTCCAACGTGTTCAATAGAAAGTGCGGTGAGGAAACGTTCGAGTGGTATCGTGCGCACGTTCGCTATCGCATCGATGACATTCTGTGCAGATTTTTCTTTAAACCCGGGGAGTCCGAGGAGGTCGCCTTGAGTGAGTGTGAATAGGTCAGATGCACTGTTGATGAGCGCGTTGTCGAGCAATACATCAATGATACGCGGGCCAACCCCGTCTATGTTCATGGCCCCGCGCGAAACAAAATAGTACAGACGGCGACGATGGAGCATGTCAGAATCCTTTGAAACGCAACGCCACGCAGACATACCGGGGACACGCTCAATACGTCCATCCCCTCCACACTCAGCCACTCTCTCTGGAAACGTGTACGGCACTGTTTTCTTTGGACGCAATTCTGTAATAACACTGATGATTTCTGGAATGACATCCCCTGCTTTTCGCATAATAACCGTATCACCGATGCGTACATCGAGACGCATGATTTGATCTTCATTGTGCAGTGTCGCACGCGAGACTGTTGAACCTGAAATACGTACGGGGCGTAGGTGTGCTACCGGTGTGAGTACACCCGTACGCCCCACCTGAAGGACAATATCCTCGACAACCGTCGTCGCTTCTTCAGCGGGAAACTTGTACGCAATACCAAACCTCGGTGACTTCGCTGTGTAGCCGAGTGCTTTCTGGAGCGCTATCTCATTCACTTTCACCACCGTACCATCCATACCGTACGGCATACGTGTGTGTTTCGACACCCACGCGTGGTAGTCGCGGAGTACTTCCTCGAGCGACGAACACAATTGTGCATGTGGGTTGGTGGTAAAACCAAGCTCTGCAAGTAACGTGAGCTCTGCATACTGTGTCTCTGGAACCACTGAAGAGGTGTCTAGGTCGATATAGTCAATATCGTATCCAAAAAATGAGAGTTTGCGTTCCTTCGTCACCTCGGAGTCGAGTTGGCGAAGCGAACCTGCCGCTGCATTGCGAGGATTTGCAAAGAGTTGCTCACCGCGCGCTTCGCGCGCGGTGTTTATTCGCACAAACTCATCGTGTGAGAGCCACACCTCGCCTACTGCAATAATCGTTACTGGCTTTTTGAGTCTTTGCGGTATGTCACGAATTGTTCGCACGGTATGTGTGACGTCTTCACCCACTTCCCCATCACCACGCGTCGCTGCACGGATGAGAACACCCTTCGTATACTCAAGCACCACTTTGAGTCCGTCTATCTTGTGCTCACTCACATACGTGACACTACTCGTTCCGAGCCCCTCTTTCTGAAGGGCTCGCATGAGTCGCTTCTCCCACTCACGGAGTTCGTCATCAGAAAAGACATTGTCAAAAGACCACTGGCGAACTCGATGTTTCACTTTGGTAAATGCGTCATCGGGTCGCCCCCCAACAGCTTCTGTTACAGTGTACGTACTTCCAAGTGAAGGATACTGTGCAATGAGCGCACGCAACTCAGAAACAAGTGAGTCGTACGCCTCATCACTTATTTCAGGTGCATCCTCCTCATGGTATCGTTTGTGATGGTACGCTATAAGAGACTCGAGCGTATCTGCTCGTTTTTGGACTTTTTGTGGCACTCCTTTCATAGGTCCATAATACCGCATTTTTTGAAATGAGGCAGTGCCATAAAGCGCAAATCCCCGTGGCTTCGCCACGGGGATTTGCGCTGTATGGACCCCTTAATACACCTGCGTATATTCACGCTCAACTACACGACCCCCAGAAAATATATCTGCGCACGGAACATTATACCCACGAGACTGTATTACCGTACAGACAGTATTAATAGCACAAGTGGCTCCTGTTGGTATTCCATTTACAATTATTGGAGGTGTACCTGAATTACTTGAGTATTTATAAATACTCACATCTACACATACTGCGGGAGCTCCCCAAGAAAACTGAAATCGTTGTTCCTCACCACTCCCAACATCGTCAGGACTAATATTTGCTAAATCGATTGAACTAACATTTGACATGCAGGTGATAGGTGATATTGCAGGGCGATCACTTCCGTCATCATGAACATCAAAAATACTTGCACCTGTCTTTGGAAAATCATGGTACAAAATACACTCCATACCCGCATTTGCTGCTTGGAATGCTGTTTCTGATGCGAGTGCAATACCTGAAAGTTGATATTGCTTCAAAGTAATATTGAGAAGTGAGGTGCTTACTCCAAGCAAAACCCCACCAAGAAGTATTGCAATAAGAAGTGTTAATCCGTCTCGCTTATTTGATTTTTGCATACTATTACTAATTTTCATACCGTTGGTAATGGTCATATATCCACGTCTGCAATATTACATGTCGAGAGGAACTAAATATTCGATTACTCCACTCAACATCCACAGTCACCAAAACAGCCCCATTTGATGCCAAATAGGTATCATCAAAAAATACTTTACGAGTAAATGGAGTTGCGGCACCTCCGCTGTGCACATATTTCCCACTCGAATCAATCAAAAGTTTGCAATTATTATTACTTGAGTTGCAAAAAGTAAACGAATTTGCTCCTCCCGTTGCTATAAATGCACACCCTGTCCCACTGACTGTCAATCCACATGATTGTAATGCATTAGTAAACCAAGAATTTGTTTTCAATCCCGGATTCACACTATATGCATCCAAAGCAACATTATCACGCAACTCTTGAACAGCTTCAATCGCTTCCTGTGCGAGAAACACTGCCGTTATCTGCTCATTCGCATATGAAGCATTTTGTATTCCCTTTTGAGCGATCGTCATTGGTCCAATAATCACCAAAAGGAGCACGGTAATTGCTACGAGTGTCTCGATGAGTGTAAATCCGGTGCTCCTATTATTTAGTAATGTTTTCATAGTGTTATAGTACATCAATTCTCCGTTGCACAATGTGAGTCTGAATATTAAAATCAGTATTAGTATCGAGACCATTGTTTACATGCCCTTTGATAAACAAGGTTATCGTTGGTTGAAATTCATCGTTACCAGAAATATATGTACTAGTGTTTTTAACTTCGATGTCAAAAGCATCAATAACCACATCATTTGCTGTTAGTGGTGCCCAACCACTTCCTGACTTGTATTGATAAATTCTACCTCCATCAAAAAGGTACCTGATATCGGCTCCATCCCTCCCCCGCAAAAGCGCTACCGTGTTCCCACCTGAACCACCGCTACAATCCCCAG
>DALYES010000018.1:0-284 GCA_031972435.1 Minisyncoccota bacterium | reverse complement strand
GAAGTTATTTGTGAACCAAGAGTTGAGGAATAACAGTTGTATTGATATCCTGTTCGCAATTCACGAGTCATACTATCGAGAGCAAACGAGAGATTTGTCCCCGCGGAATACAGAGCTTGTGCTTTTGCATTTGCATCGATCATTGTGAGGAGTGTTCCCGTACTTACAACCATAACAATGGCAAAAACACTAAGTGACACCATGAGTTCAATCAGAGAAAAGCCGTGTCCTCCTTTACTATTTTTTTTATTGAAAAATAACATATTACTTATTGCTTAGACACT
>DALYES010000017.1:4459-11120 GCA_031972435.1 Minisyncoccota bacterium | reverse complement strand
TCGCATCCGGGGCATTTTTACTTCTTAGATTGAATGTACATTTGTATACGGCTCATAAAAAATTACTTCACACTCCTCGTACACACCGCAAAATAACACACCAGGAAACCTGGACGTCTAAGAAGTAAAAATACCCCATCTGCTTTGTTGTGTTCGTCGCGCGCACACTCGTCGTATGTCTCTATACGCCTCGTGTGTGCGCTCCTCCACGCCTCGCATCCGGGGCATTTTTACTTCTTAGATTGAATGTACATTTGTATACGGCTCACACATTTTGGCAAAATCTTTGTTGTACTTCAGAAATTATTTTTCATCGTACGTCTATGTACGCTTCACAAAATATAACTTTGCATTTCGCGTGCTTTTCTACAAAATTAACGTCGTTGTATTATAAGCAACAGGTGTTGCTTATAATACAAATGAATGAGTGATGGTGTTTCGTCAATAGTAGGACATCCGATGTCCTAATTCTCCCGTTCGCATAATGTAATGTCCCGCACCTTCAGGCCGGGGGGGGTAGCGAGATGGACGTCGTTGCATTATAAGCAACACCTGTTGCTTATAATGCAAATAGATAAGTGAGGGTGTTTCGTCAATAGTAGGACATCCGATGTCCTAATTTCATCATCGCCTTGTGGCTGGTGTCCGTCATGTGGGTCTCTCAAGTTTGTAGATGTAGCAAAAATCGCCGGCGCCCGTAGGGCGCCGGCGATTTTGTATATTTCTGTATGTCCGATTACTCCACAACGACACTGAGAGATGCGGTATTGTTTTCTGTCTTTGTGTCAGTACCAGTGATTGAGAGTGTGTTGGTGAATTTTACTACCTCACCCTCTGGTACATCGAGATAAAATCCGAGTGTGAATACCACGTGCGCTTGTGGCGCGAGGGGAGCTTGTACAGGAGAGGTGTACACCTCTCCCGAGGGGAGTATCGTTGTGAATGACCACGTGCCCGATGTTTTAGTGCCAATGTTCTTCACATCAAAGCGGATGGCATTGTTGAGGTCACGACCAAAGTTTTTTGTAGATACAAACACACCGTCTTGCAACATACCACTTCCAAGAATAGTGACACTGAGGTCTGTAAATGTTTCTTGCGCAATTGGTTTTGGTGTCTCAGCAACTACGGGTGCTGGCTCCTCAGCCACAACGGGTGTTTCCGTTGCAGGAGTCTCCTCTGTTACCGGCTTTGCGCCGTCATCGTTTGAAGCCGTTGGAGTCTCCGTCGATGAAACGGTATCATGCACTGGAATCATCGCATTCACGACAGTAATCTTTGTTGTGTGAGAGAAAACCTGTTCAGTTTTTGTATTGGTAAATGAAACAGTGAGTGGTATGTCCGTAAAGCGGTTATCATCGGAGAGTGCAGTGAGAAAAAGCCCAGTCGCCGTGGAGGGGAGAGTAAGCACATCGGTGCAGTTCATAGGAACAAATGATCCTTCAGCACTGCGCACCTCGAGGCGTACTCCAGGTACACACGCATATGAGAACTGGTACTCACCAGGTGCTTTCAAGTCAGTCCACGTAATTTGAAATGAATCAGATGAGTTAACTACTATTTTTTCAGTAGCGATGGTAAGTTCTTTTGTTGGACGATATTGACTAATACTCTCTGCGATAGAGGCAAGCGAAGCAAATCCCCACGGCGTACGCTGTATACCTGCGATTGCGAAGTAGATACAACCGCCCGCGGTCACAAGAAAACCCACAATCGCGAGTGATTTCACCACCGCACTCTTCATAGTTTGTGTTTCATTCATAGTGTGTATATGTTACCATGATAATATGACTCTGTCAAGCACCTCTGAAAAGAGCTGTTTCTAGGTGGTGTATAGACAAAATCAAAATATGTAGTATTGTCCCTCAAGTTAGTATCGGCTGAATAAGCCAATCCATCCAGGGATTCTGGAAGTTTTTTGCACATGAAGGGATTGCTCGTGAAAGAGATGGATATTCTAATACTGCTGTATGGTGCCCAGACCAATGGCGCTATAACGAACAGAGATCACATCCATGGGGTTCTCCGTGATGAAGAAATACGGAACGAACTCAAAGGTTCCGATATGACCCCTGAACGCGCGATGGAACTCGAGGAAGAGGCGTACCGAGAGCCATTGAAAATGGAATGCAGAAAGGCGCGGATAAAGGCAATTGAGTGGGAGCTGTCACTCGCAACTGTTTCACCAGAGCGTCTTTTTCAACTACGTGAGCTCGCGTCGCCGAATGAAGCACTTATTGCCTGGTGTGTACGGGTGAGTGATGCAAGGATAATGAGTGAACTAGAAAAACAACCACGTGCCAAAAGAGCGGCGGAACTGTACCGTCTTTCAATTTCCGAAGATATGAAAGATGCAATTGTACTGTATCTCAGTACATTGCCAGCCTAAACAGAACAGGGGATAGTCCGAGACATTCTCTGGCCCAGTGCATTTATACGCACTGGGCTTTTTTGTCTCTACGTACGCGACATTCTGTCAAGAAAGGTCAGAAAGACACCTAAATACAACGTATCTTATGATGTTGACAAAATAGATATATGATGTACTATTGTAATACTCCATAACGTTTAATCTACTATGCCATCTGAGAATACATACGCACCATACAGCTCAAAGCGTGAACAGCGCCTCGTCTACTTCTTTGTGTGTGTGGGTATTATTTCACTCACCTACGCACTGTTCTACGTTATTGATTTTCTTCCGGAAAAGGAAAAAGGTGCAGTAGAAGTGAACGCACCTATCGAAACAGATGCGGTACATGATGCGGATACAGTCGTGGCTCAAGAAGGTGCGAATGTATCTCATGATTCAAACGCAGGGGGTGAGACGCCTGTAAGCATTGTAGATAGTGCGCTCCCACAAACTATTATTTTCGATTCGCTTGATGGAAAAAAAGTGAACGTCTTGAATCCAAAATCAGCAACCGTTGAAGCTCTCGATAACGCACTTCTTTCGGGTGTTGTTCGGCACCCCGATTCTGCCGACTTTGCCCACACAGGAACCCTCTTTCTCTTGGGTCACTCAAGTTATCTTCCGAATGTGATGAATAAGAACTTTCAGGCATTCAATGGTATTCAGAAATTGAAGTGGGGCGATACCATTCGTCTTCGTTCAAAGGATATGGAGTACGTGTATTCAGTTGATCGTGTGTATCAGGCAAAAGCATCAGATGCTGAAGTTCAGATTCAACACGATGAGGCACGGCTCGTCCTCGCAACGTGTAATTCATTTGCTACAAAAGACGACCGTTTTATTGTAGAAGCAACGCTTCTTGAATCGCACAAACTATAATCTGTGCGCGAGATGCCTGACGAGAGGAGGAGAGGCTCGTATGTGTTGTTGACAATAAATTGCTTTTAATGTACAATATAAGTATATAGTTCTCCTTTGTTCTTCAGCATGTATGCACCCACATACGTGTGAGTTTCGTACACATGGGCAGAAGTGATGGAACATGCTTTCGATATGTTTGCGTACAGTCGCGTAGGTGAGCATATGTTGAGGTATTACATCTTAAAAGGTATTAAAAAATTAATTATATTTATGAAAAACAAATACACCATAGCGTACATCAGTGCGGTTATCGCAATCCCTGTAGCACTCTTGTTCATTGTGCCTGCAGTTGCTACCACAAGTGCAAATGTGTTTGGTGGTGATATGCAGACACTGTTTACCGATGCACAGAATCAGGCGCTCTCCTCGTTTGGAAACACTGATGGTACTGTGTTGCCTGTTCCAGGAACGCTCCTCAGCTCAGGTGAAAGCACCAATAACGATGTGTTGCCTGTACCGACAAGGTTACTGAGCACAGGTGAAAGCACCAACAATACTGTGTTGCCTGTTCCAGGGACGATATACACACTTTCTTCAAATGAGGTGTCTGGGACTGGTGTGAGCGCAGGAGCTTCTTCTGGTTCAACAGGATCTGCAGGCTCGGCAACAACTGGCACGGGCGGTAGTGCATGGGCAAGCAATTCTGGATATGCGAATGCACAGGTGAACGTTGATCTCGGTTGTACTGATTGTAATAATACCTGTGAGAATGTTCCCGTACCCTCATGTACGTTTGACGCACTCCCAAGCACGATTCACGCTGGTGAGTCAGTCACACTTACCTGGGACACCACAAACGCGACTGCAGTATCTATCGAAGGTATTGGCGCAGTTTCTCTTGATGGATCAAAGGTAGTCACTCCAACAGCATCACGAAGCTACACGCTCAATGCGACGAGCAATGGCGTATCAGCAACTTGTACTAAGTATGTGAGTGTTGCTACACAGGAAAGTGGAAATACGACAAGTACAACTACATTCACGAATGTAAACAATAACTATAATTACAATTACAACACCTACAGCGGCGGGCACAGCAGTAGTCACAATAATAATGACGACGTACGCTGTGATTCATTTACCGTCAGCGATGATCGTGTTGAGAAAGGAGACACCGTGACCCTTAAATGGAAGACTACTGACGCTGATGATGTTGATATCAACCAAGGCGTTGGTGATGTCTCAGACGATGGAAGCGAAGAGGTAAAAATCACAAAAGACACAACGTTTACGCTCACTGCACGAAATAATGGAAGTACCGATACGTGTCGTGTCAAAGTCGATGTTGACTCGGACAATACAAACAATGACAATCTCCGCTGTGTGTTCAGTGTTTCAGATACCTCTCTATACTCAGGACAGAGCGCTATTCTTACATGGGTAAACTATGCAACTGATCGACTTGTACTCAAGGATGGGAGCGGAAAAACTCTTGCCGATTCAAAGAAAGACAAGGATATTGATGAAGATGTTGATGCACTCACGGTGACACCATCAAAAACTACCCAGTACACACTCGATGTCTACAAGGGCAACAAGAAAGAGACGTGTACACTC
Organism: Minisyncoccota bacterium; assembly: GCA_031972435.1. Classification (GTDB taxonomy): domain Bacteria; phylum Patescibacteriota; class Minisyncoccia; order Phycocordibacterales; family UBA918; genus Damh-18. Next base: position 6,229 of record DALYES010000017.1, on the reverse strand, counting down.
ACCGTTGATGTTGAAAAAGGAACAGTGCAGGGCATCTCACTCTCACAGACCCCGTACACAGGATTTGATGCAGGGCCAATGCTCACTGCATTCTTCTACGGAGCGATTGTGCTTTGGGGACTCGTCCTTGGGTACATTCTCGTCCTAAAAAAAAAGAGCGCTCAGATACTGAAGAAGTAATCGGCGCGCATGAGGAGGCGGTAGCAACACCGGTCGTATCTCATGACGAGGTGCGTGGAGAGGAGGTTGAGAGCGATACAGACGCACTCCGCGCGCTCGAAACACATGCACATGTCCACGCAACACTCATTTCAAGTGACGCACTCCGTCTCATCATGAGTCAGCATGGTACCCACGCTGACCAAATGGAGACACTCGATACAGTCATCGAACGTGCAAAAGGGAAATATCCAGTTGAGAATGATTGGATGGTACTCAACAAAGAGCGGGTCATGTCACTACTCTCGTAAGTAGAAAATAACACAAAATCCCCGGCGCAAAAGGCGCCGGGGATTTTGCGTATACCCACATCGCACACCTCATGTTCGACATCGTAAGTCGAACATAGGTTGAGTGAGTAATGGTTGACGTCCGACGTCAACCATATGGTCGACATCGTACGTCGACCATGATTACAACATCTTCGGCTTCATTCCACAAAAATACACCGTCCCGTAAGGGCGGGGTAGTTCATGTATGAAGTTCATAAAATTATATAAAACGAAGATGCTTGAGGGAAGATTTTGGACAACCCTTTGCTTATGCAGCGTTTCAAACATTCACCAGATATCCTTGCAGAAGTGTTTGCGCTGTAACTACATTTATGTATAATGTAGGTACATGAGTCAGATTGAAAAACTGCTTCAGAAATTTAACCACTCCCCACAGAATGTTCGTTATACCGATATAGAAAAAATACTTTTCTATGTTGGTTTTGAGAAAATATATGCAAAAGGCAGCCATGTTAAGTGGAAACACACGCAATTACGACACGACATTATTGTCCCTGTACACAACAACGAGTGCAAAAAATTCTATAAACAGCACATACATACTCAGATTCAAGTATTTATAAAAAGAAACATATGAAAACAAAAGCAAGTATAACTATAAAAAATAAAATATATCCCTATACGCTCGAAAAAACAAAGTCGGGGACGGTGCATTTTATTGCAAAGGATGCCCGTATTGATCAAGAGTTTCTTGCTGAGGATTTATCATTAGTCATCCTTGATTTGCCGAATCTCATTATTGCTGAACAAGAGTATGGAAAGAGACAATCAGACGTAATTCGTTTTCGGGTGTCGGATGCAGACAAGGCACGTATAGAAAAAAGAGCGATTGAGAAGGGGTATGACTCTGTATCCAAGTATGTGCGTGACTTGGCGCTAGGGTAAAATCAGTTGAGTTATAATTTTTCCAGCGCCTCGGGTAAGGCTTCAGTGACCGAGCTGAGCAAAGCGCAAAAACTGCTCCCCAGAGGGGGGGCAGTTTTTGCGCTTATGCGTGCACAGCAAAATTTCGCAACGAAAAGTATTTTAAGATTTGCAGTTACAGCGCCTTTGTCTCAATCTCTGTGAGGAGGTGATTACCGAGGATACTCAGTGACATCTGCATAGTGCCACCCTTTCTCGATTCGAGGGTTACGTTCTTATCGGCAATCTCCGTGTCACCAACGACCGCAAAGTAGGGAAGTCGGTCGGTCTTTGCGCCGCGTATCCGCTTGCCGAGGGATTCATTGGTGTCATCGAGTACCACGCGAATACCAAT
>DALYES010000017.1:3089-4449 GCA_031972435.1 Minisyncoccota bacterium | reverse complement strand
CGTGCATACTCATGGTGTGCTTCAGCCACCGGAATAATGCGTATTTGCTCAGGTGAGAGCCATAGAGGGAAGTTCCCACCCAAGTGTTCGATGAGAACGGCCGTAAAACGCTCTATAGAGCCCATGATGGCGCAGTGAATCATCACAATGCGCTCTTTCTCACCTTTTTCGTTTGTGCAGGTCAAATTGAAGCGTTCAGGGAGGTTCATGTCGAGCTGGATGGTTGCTACCTGGTGCTCGCGCCCGAGTGAGTCCTTTGCCATGAAGTCGAGTTTTGGTCCATACATCGCTGCCTCTCCAGGGGCTTCAAAGTAGTCAGCGTTTCGTTCTTTGGCAATTTCACGGAGTGCACTTTCTGCGCTGTCCCAAATCTCTTTCGTTCCGAGGTACTCTTCAAATTTTGTTGGTTCGTGGAAGGAAAGACGTACACGAAGGTTAAACCCAAAGGTACTATAAAAAGTATCAATGATGTCCCACACTTTGAAGAATTCCTCTTTCACCTGTTTGTGTCGGCAGAAGACGTGCGAGTCATCCTGTGTGATAGAGAGGACACGGGTGAGTCCACCAAGTTCTCCCGATTGTTCATCGCGGTAGACCATAGTGGTCTCTGCATAGCGTTGAGGCATGTCACGGTAACTATGCGGATGGCGGTCAAAAATTTGTGTGTGGTGCGGACAGTTCATTGGTTTCAGTGCGTACTCCTTTCCTTCTCGGGTAGTGATGCGAAAGAGCTCATCCGCAAACTTTTCCCAGTGTCCGGAGGTCACGTAGAGGTCCTTCTTGGTAATGTGTGGAATCGTCACGCGCGTGTAGCCGTGCTTTGTACGAAGTTGCCAGATGTACTCGTCGAGGAGTGTGCGCACCATAGTACCCTTGGGGGTCCAGAGGGGAAGGCCTGGGCCGACAAGTTCGGAGAAGGTAAAAAGGTCCATTTCTCGGCCTAATTTCCGATGGTCACGTTTCTTTGCCTCTTCGACATCGGCGAGGTACTTGACTAAATCGTCTTTCGTGTTAAAAGCAAGTCCATAAATGCGCGTGAGCATCGCATTTTTTTCATCGCCACGCCAGTATGCGCCCGCGAGGGAAGTGAGTTTGAAAGCGTCTACATCGATGTCAGTCGCCGGAGAGTCACAGTGACCACCCCGACAGAGGTCGGTGAAGACGCTCCCGCCTTCGCCCACGGTGTAGAGGGTGATGACCTCCCCATTTTTTTCGAGGTCACCTATGAGCTCGGTCTTGTATGGATTGTTTTTGAAGGTGTTTCGTGCCACATCGGGAGTGACCACTTCGTGTGAAAATGCTTTCCATGTCGAGAGCATTTTTTTCATGTGCCGTTCGATGTTCTTGAGGTCTTCATCCT
>DALYES010000017.1:0-3079 GCA_031972435.1 Minisyncoccota bacterium | reverse complement strand
TTCATCCTTTGGCATCGCTCCTCCAGAAAAATCGAAGTCGTAGTAAAACCCGTTGTCGATAGCGGGACCGATGGTTGGCTTAGCGTGAGGGAAGTCTTTCCTCACCGCAGTCGCGAGGAGGTGTGCGAGCGTGTGTCGCTTCTTTTCTAAAAGTGGTTCCATAATGTTGACAATTACTTGTAATAAATAATAAATGTTTTTGTCGAGCAACGTATCCTTGATAAAGGACACATTGAAACAGAAAACGCCCGAGTAAAAACACGAAGACTCATGTTTTTACTCGGACGATTTTTGCCATCATGCAAACCGCGGTTCCACCGAGCTTCCGAGGGCAGGTGCCCCCGACACTTTCTATTCCAGATTAGGTACTCATATGAGTGCGTCCATCGAACTGATTCAAGGGACTGACGAGTGGTAGTCGCCACAACTTCTGATTCACTATGGTAGCGTGTCTGTACCCAATGTCAACTTGTTGCGAACGGCAGAATATAGGGAAGTCACGCACATGCACATCGGCTGCACTTAACTACATAAAGTGCCTTCTGAACAGTATCCGAGTTTGTCACTTTAGAGTATATTTCTGGCATCAATTTGTGCTCAGCGAGCGCACACAGGCAGAGAGAAAGCACCCTCAAAAACTATCCGAGGAGGCATGGCAGGGGAACAACAAGAAAGCAAACACCTCCGTGTTTGCTTTCTTGTTTATCCGAGATACCTATGTATATAAATGTATAATTGCCACAAATACTCCGAGTATTTTGTTTTTGCACACCGTCATGCTGTCATTCATGTGCCCTTAACTCCCTTATTTTAAACTGACGAAAAAGGTTTTTTTTTGCGCTGTCTCGAAGCAAGTCTTGGGATCACACTCAAAATTTTTTGCCATAGGGTATGCACCATGGGCTTCCCTTTGCGCATACGAGGCTTTACTCCGGAACATACCTTAAGTATTCTTTAATTCTATTTTGCAAAGTGTCACCCTTCGCAGAGTGCAAACTTTGCAAAGGTGGCCCTTTGTAATTCTGATGAATATCGAGTGCAATGAGTATGTGTTGTTATCCCCGTACGTATACTCAATATCTAGGTGTATTTTCGTTATAATAATACGAGTGTAATTTGTGCTGTGAATTGTACGGTAACTGAGTTTTGAACATATACATCAAGAAACAGAGTGTAGAGACATGCAAAAAGATTTTAATTATTTATAATATGGTTTATATTAAAGATTTTAATAATTGGAATACAAAAAAGACGAAACTCGACACAATTGAAAAGCGTCCTTTTTTTCATGTTGGTGATGTCTGGATGTGTTATCTCGGCGTGAATGTCGCATTACGAAAAAAGCTCAAGGATTTAATTCCTTAAGCTTTTTTCTGTAATTACCTCTGTCTTGCGACAGAGTCGGGCCGAAGCCATTTGTCCACATAGCATATCACAACACGCAAAACACACAAGAGAGAGAGAATAGAAAACATACGTACACATCATGCAAAAAGAATTTGACAACTGGAATATAAGGAAGGAAAATCTCCACACTCATGGAGAATGGAAGTTTTACCATGTTCGAGAAATTTGGTGGTGCGCAATGGGAGTAAATATTGGTTCTGAGCAGGATGGTGGCGGTGAAGAATATCGACGTCCAGTACTTATCTTGAAGGCATTTGGGCACGCAACATGTCTCGTGGTGCCACTTACCAGATCAACACATTCACATTCGTATCGTATCGCACTTGGTAAAGTTGCTGGCGAAGATGCGACGGCGCTTATTTCTCAGATACGTGTTGTCGATACAAAACGCTTAGTAAGAAAAATTGAATTTCTCAATAAAGACATTTTTGAACATATACGAAAAGTCGCCAGAGATATGCTCTGACGACTCTTCATTTTGCCCTGTGAGGGGCGAGCCCGAAGGCACTTGTCCACATAGCATATCACAACACGCAAAACACACAAGAGAACATGAGAGTATATATTCAAAACAGCATAGAAAAAATCTACACAACCATCGCCAATGACGGACATCGGATGTCCATCATTGAGGGAGATGAGGATAAAGGGCGAACAAAAAACTTCCGTTTTTTGTTCGCCGTATCCACTCGTGCTCTTGCACTTCTCTTTGTGTGTGGAGCATTTTTTGGTGGTACTCCTCATGCTCATGCGCTTACCATTTCAGGTACACTCTATAGTGACGAAGGAGTAACTGCCATTACTGCACCTAAAACCATTGCTGTTGCAGTGGGAACTTCTTCACCACCTGCAATCTACTCCACAACAACCAATGCATCGGGTGTGTGGACAGTGACCGTCGGTGGTTCTTTGACAACAACCACTACTATTCTCGCGTGGGTGGACGCTACCTCCACCGTTCGTGGGGCAGTCTTTACCATTGCCTCATCCACATCAAACAACATATCAGGACTCAATTTGTATAAAGATAGAGTCATCATCTCGCAGGAGGGTGCCACGAGTACCTCTATTGCTAACATGTCCTTCTACGACAATGATAACGATAGTGACATTCAATTTAATGCAACCACAAGCACCACAGGCCTCACCGTGAGTGCTGGCAACAAACTGTACATCAACGCGGGGAAGACGTTCACACCACTCGGTAGTGTATACATAAATGGTAATGCAGGAAGCGGTACCGATGGCTCACTCCATATTGCGAGTGGTGCCACGCTCACCACGGGTGCCACCACCTCTCTTGCGGGTAACCTCACCGCATCCTCCTCAGCGACTATTGTGAACTACGGTGTCTTTGCCTTCACCGCGACGAGCACCGGGAAGACTATCCTCGCTACTCAGCCACTGGGGAACCTCACCTTCATGGGTACGGGCTCATACACCTTTGCGACGAGTGCGACGACGACAAATGTCACGATAAACTCCGGCGCGACTGTGGTCGCGCCGGCCTCCACCCTCACCATAACCGGTGACTACACCAACAGTGGCACCTTCACCGCAGGAAGTGGTACCACGACCTTCATGAATAATGGTCCACTCTGGACCTCTCGCACCAGTGCTGCGGACAACTTATGGAACTCCGTCACCTACGGCAACGGTCTCTTTGTGGCGG
>DALYES010000016.1:851-11121 GCA_031972435.1 Minisyncoccota bacterium | reverse complement strand
GTCGTGTGCGGAGCGTTACTTGGTGCTATTATTTTGTACTATTTGCTAGCGAGGCAGGTGGTACTGGCTCCCACTGGGGAAGATGTGGTGGTACAAGAGGAGACACCTGTTTCACTTTTTGACCGATCAGCACCTGTGCGACTCATTATCCCAAAAATCAATCTCAACACCACTTTTGTAGCACCACTTGGACTCAACGAAGATAAGACTGTCTCGGTGCCAGATTCGTACACAGAAGTGGGCTGGTACACCCACGGAGCAACACCAGGAGAGATTGGTTCTGCGGTCATTCTAGGACATGTGGATTCATACAAGGGTCCTGCGGTATTTTTTTCACTCGGACAACTCGAAGCGGGTGATGAGGTACAGGTAGAGCGTGCCGACGGCACCACGGCCACCTTCGTGGTAGAGAGCAAAGAGCGAGTGCCCGACAGAGAAGGTATACGGAAAGATTAACTACGCGGGTTTACGCTTGGTGACTTGTACTGGAATTTTTAATCGTGGAAAACAGGAGTATTCTCACAATCTCATCGTGTACGCTCGTCTCAAAGAGTAAGCAATATGGTTGACGTCGGACGTCAACCATCAAAATGAGCGACATCGTAAGTCGCTCATAAGTCGCACAAGGGAAGTGTACAAGGCCGCCCGAAGGGCGGCCGTTGTGTTGTATACTTATACAATGGGAAGTGTTGCTCAAGGACAATAAATGTGTCATAATTTAAAAAATGTTTAAAGACTTTTTCAAGGATCGTTTTGTTCCTCACGAACACAATGATTTTAGACCTGATTTTCTTGAGCGAACCTCAATGGGTATTATGCTCGTGCTCGTTGTGCTCACGTTTGTCATCACAAATATTCAGTCAATTCTTTGGATTAGTTCTGATTGGATGGTTTCAACCATTCTTCCTGCGGTAATTGTTGATTTGACTAATAGCGAGCGCGCCCATGGTGCGATCGGAACACTCACACGAAGCACGGTTCTCGATTCAGCAGCAAAACTTAAAGCTGAAGACATGGCAAAAAATGCCTATTTTGCTCACTACAGCCCATCGGGCGTCTCACCATGGTTTTGGTTTGATAAGGTCTCATACAATTTCATTCACGCCGGCGAAAACCTTGCAATCCATTTTTCTGATTCAGGTGATGTGGTGGATGCATGGATGGACTCACCAACGCACCGTGCCAATATCATGAATGGTAATTTTACTGAAATCGGTGTGGGTACCGCCAAGGGTCAGTATGAAGGTGAATCAACCGTTTTTGTCGTACAACTCTTTGGTACACCAAGCGCCGTGGTGAATACGCCAGTTATTGCAAAGGCACCAGTTGTTGAAAAAGTAGCAGAACCAGAAATTCTCGGTGAAGCGACGACACAAAAAGAAAACACTGCACGAGAAGAGAATACAACACTTTTTGTCGAAGAAAATCCGGTTGTTGAGCCAGTAGTTGCATCAAGTAGTGAGGTTGTAGTTACTGAGGAGACAATTATCAAACCAGAGACAGTCCCTGAAGAAGATGTACCAACAAGAGTTGAATCACCAGATGGGACTTTGGCATTGTATTCAGATCTTGCCACAACCTCTCGTGAGGGAATTCCTGCGGTAATTAATACAAAAGGAATGGGGGGAGAAAATGTGAGTCCATTTGTAAAATCAGTAACTCAACCAGGTATGTGGCTTCAGATTATATATGGCATACTTTCGCTTATCGTTGTTTTGGCACTCTTGCTTTCAATCATGATTGAATGGCGAAGACAAAACCCTGTGCAAATTGCATACGCTGGCGGTTTACTTGCAGTAATGGCGCTTCTTTTCTATGTGCACACTATACTCACGGGCGGTGTCATGATTGTCTAGAGGAGTGTAGTGTTACTCAATGCAACTGTTATACTAGTGGCATTATGTTTGCCAGTAATTCCAAGGAATACACGTTATTGCGCAGGTTAAACACGCCAGAAAAAATTCAAACATTCCTTGAAGAGATTCCGCTTAACTTTGAAGAACGTGGAGAGACGTGCATGTCTCCACTCCGTGTACTGCGAGAGAGAAAAGCACATTGTATTGAGGGGGCATTTCTTGCTGGTGTGTGTCTGGCAATTCAAGGAGAGAAGCCCCTCATTATGAGCCTCAAGGTAGAGAAGGATGATGTCGATCACATCGTCACACTTTTTAAGCGAAATGGGTGCTACGGGGCAATCAGTAAGACAAACCATGTGGTACTTCGATATCGAGACCCTGTGTATCGGACCATTCGTGAGTTAGCGATGTCATATTTTCATGAATATTTTTTAACCAAGAATGGCAAAAAAACGCTCATTGGGTACACTGAACCAATCAACCTTAATCGTTTTGGAACAAAATGGATAACGGCTGAGGAGGATTTGTGGGATATTGCAGAAAAAATTTACGACTCACCGATTGTACGCACTGTATCTAAGGAAAATAAAAGATTTCTTCGTCCCGCGTGTGCGTTTGAGCAAAAAATTGCGAGCATACAGGAGTGGAATGAAGAAAAGTAACTTTGATCATAATATTCATGGTATGAAGAAAGAACAGAAAGAGAATAATGAAGTGATCGTGAGTGTACTTGGCGCACCGTCATTGAGTGAGTATAAAATACCTCTCTATAGCTCTCGTCCTCAGGCGGGCTTTCCGTCCCCCGGTGATGACCAAATTGAAAAAGTACTCGATATCAATGATTTAGTCGTGCGCCACCCCGCATCGACGTTTTTTGTGCGCGTAGAGGGGGATTCGATGGAAGGGGCAGGGATATTTTCGAGTGATGTACTTGTGGTAGATAGGTCTATTACACCCAAAGATGGACACATTGTGGTCGCTGCGGTTTTTGGAGAGCTTGTGGTAAAGCGATTGCGAGCTCACGGTGACACCCATGAGCTCATTTCAGAAAATGAGCACTATGCGCCCATTACCATAGGCGAGAATGATGATTGCTTCCTTTGGGGCGTTGTAGTAGGAAGTGTCCGACAATTTGTCTCTTAATAAATATAAATACCAATACCAATTTTCAATGGTTGACGTCGGACGTCAACCATTGAAACGTTGATTTTCCTTATTCAAGTAAGAATCCGTGAATTTTGTTCAAGGATATATCCCTCAAGTAACCTTCAGCTTGTGATTGATAATTTCCTGAAAAAACATCCTGAAATAATGAAGTCGTAAGTATTGATGGAAAATTCCTTTTACCAATATAATCCATGTAACTACTCCAACGATATAAACTAAGGTGAGTAATTGCAATGTCCACACTTTCAATTTTCTTCGTTCTCCATTCAGCTGTATCTTCTTGCATGTCGAGTGGATTGAAATGAATGTAGTTTAGTATGTGTAAAAAATATGGTTCAGAATCAATTAAGATTCGTTTAGTACGCCCTTGAAACAAAGCCCCTGTCCTTTGATACCGTTCGTTAAAATATTTAGCATATCCGCCATTCAGTTTTTTCAAGAAAAGACTCATACCGCCCTCGATACGTTCACTCAAGAGTAGATGATAGTGATTGCCCATGAGGCACCATCCATGGATATCTACGATTTTTTCTCCATGAGTGACGTTAAAAATTTTTGAACTACCCTGAGATGGTTGACGTCGGACGTCAACCATCTCAGTACGACACGTGTTATTTGATGGTAAAGTTGAGTTAAATTCAAACATGTCGTGCACAAAGCGTGCATAATCTTGTGTGTCAAGGAAAATGGTGCGCTTATCTACACCTCGATTGAGTACATGGTATAAATCCATATAAACGATTATACACCAAATGGTTGACGTCGGACGTCAACCATGTGTAAAAATTAGAAAGTGGGTTTGGTATACTGGGGGAGTGATTGGACTTATGGATTGCAATAATTTTTTTGTCTCGTGTGAACGGCTTTTTCGGCCTGACCTCAAAAAGTGTCCCGTTGCGGTGCTTTCCTCGAATGATGGCTGTATTGTGGCGCGAAGTCAGGAGGTAAAGGATTTAGGTATCCCCATGGGCGCGCCACTCTTCCAAGTCAGAAAGGAGTGTAAGAAGCATGGGGTGGTGTTTTTTTCCTCAAATTTTAATCTGTACCGTGATATTTCTGCCCGCGTAATGAATGCTCTCCGAGAGGAATGTGGGCACATTGATGTGTATTCAATTGACGAAGCATTTTTTGATGTTGATAAAGAAATGTCTGAGGAAAAAATCATTGAAATAAGACGTAGAATTATCCAAAAGACAGGAATTCCTGTTTCGATAGGTATTGCAAAGACAAAAACGCTCGCAAAAGTAGCAAATGGCATCGCAAAGAAAAAAAATGAGCGACTTACGATGTCGCTCATAAAGGAGGGGGTGTGTTGGATGAGTGATGAGCTCTGGAATAGTGAAGTACAGCGTATGTCATGTGGCAGTGTGTGGGGAATTGGACGTCAAACATCAGCTTTTCTTACCAAAGTAGGTATCAATACCGTCGGTGATCTCCTCGCTCAGGATGCAACATTTATTAAGAGTAATCTAGGAGTGATGGGTGAACGACTCATTTTTGAACTCAGTGGCACGTCTGTCCAGGCACTCGGTAGTCATGGAGGAGGCATGCAAGAGAGTTACACGAGCTCTCGTTCATTTGGAAAGGTGGTAACTGATAAGCTCACACTCATGAGCGCCTTGGGTCACCACGTAGCCCACCTAGCAGAAAAACTTCGTGAACATGAGGTGCTTGCTTCAACGATAAGTATTATTGTTCGCGGGAGTCGTTTTGGTGATTTTTCTCATCGTGAAGGCAGTATTCAGACAGTACTTGAAGCACCAACGGATGATACGTTCATCCTTACCAAAGAAGCGTCACGTCTTCTCGATAAAATTTATGACCCAGAGATCCCCTACAAAAAAGCTGGGGTCATTGTGGGTACTGTCATACCAAAGCAATTTTCACAAACGTCACTCTTTGGAGAAGAAAAACAGGTGACACGCACGAGAATTTTGAGCGCTCTCTCTGATTCACTCAATAAGCAATTTGGAAGAGACACGCTTCGTCAGGGAGTCATACTTGGTAAGAGTAAGTGGCAAGAACGTGTTGAGCTCAAATCTCCGCAGTATACGACACAGTGGAAAGAAATCGCCAATGTCAAAGCCAAATAACGGACTGTCCGACATTGTCTCAGAGCCATGTCCTATAACTTCGCGCAACGATTTATATACTTGGTAAGCTATCAACACATCAATACTACAGAGACATTAAGGACGTTGTATACTATAAGAGGTCGAACGAGGAACAAAAAGTCACTGATAATACTTTAAGTAAAACGGCTGTATCATTTTTTTGGTACGACTTAAAGAATTATCTCTCCACAGACTTTCCTCAATCGAAACATTGTGTGTCGTACACAGTGAAAGTTATTTACAAACATTTAATACATAAGTACATGTACGTTTATAAACGACAGGTTACTATGCAGAGCGGGATCGCGACCCTAACTGCAATAGCGCTTGTACTCTGGGCAGTTGGTGCTCACATGTTCACCTCGGCTGAGGCAGCAAACCTCACCTACGTGAAAGACACCCTCTCAGACTCAGCCCCAAGTGTTGTATCGAACCACGAGTTCCAGTTTCAATCACCAAGTTTGATTGGAGCAAATGCAACCATCACCGTTGCATTCCCAAATGGATTCAATATTTCGACAAGTAGTGTCGCAGTAGGTGATGTAGATCTAGAAATTAACGGAGTTGACGAGACACTTGCAGTGTTGGGGTCACAAGGAGCAGCAGAGTGGGGCTTCAACATTGTTGGACAGAACCTCAATTTAGTTTCTGGCTCTGGTGAAAGTCTCCCAGCAAATGCAACAGCAACAATTAAGGTAGGGACAAACGCAAACGGTGGTACAAACAGAGTTACGAACCCATCTGCAACAACATCGTACGAGTTTACGATTACTGCAAATGCAACAAATACTGGACAGACACGAGTAGCAATTATCAACAATGTGTTGGTAACTGCAAACGTTGATACGACACTTACTTTTACGGTAAGTGGTATCGCAGCACTATCAACAGTAAATGGAAGCCCAACAACGACTTCGACAACGACCACCAGTACCGCGTTACCGTTTGGAACACTTGCAGCAAACGTGTCGAAGACACTTGGGCAAGACCTTACGGTTGCAACGAACGCACGTAATGGTTATGTAGTCACTGTTGACCAAAAGCAAAATCTGCTCTCATCAACAGGTGCCGACATTGATGGATTTGTAGACGGTGCGTATACCAATACACCTACCGCATGGGTATCTCCGACTAACAACATCAATAACGAAAATACGTGGGGTCACTGGGGTCTTACCACAGATGACAGCACTCTCCTCGGTGCAGGAATAGACTTTGCAGCAAACCAATGGATTGCAGCAAGTACTACTCCACGAGCAATCATGGCGCATAATGGTCCATCTGATGGAACAACAGACGATATTGGAGCAGCACGAGTAGGTTATCAGGCTCAAATCACTGCACTGCAGGAAGCTGGTGACGACTACTCCACCACGCTTACCTACATCGCAACACCAACTTTCTAACATTAACAATTGGAACAAAAAAATCCGCATTAGCGGATTTTTTTGTGTGTAATTTTAATACTTAATAATCTATTCTCTATTCTCTATTCTTTATTCTCTATCCTCTATTCTCTATTCTCTATTCTCTATCATTTATGTACATGTTGAGTATAGAAATTTAGAGATGGTGATGATAGAATTGGAGTTATACTATGAAGTTGAAGAACCTCTTTTTTGCATCACTGTTTTTATTTTTGACCTACGGTACATCAGTATTTGCAGACGATAATGCGGGTATAACACTCATTCCTGCCACAATTGAAGAAGCTGCAGCTCCCGGTGCAACGCTTACCAGTGTTCTCAAGGTGACCAACGTGAGTGGTGTTGATAAGGAGTTCTACATATACAAGCGTGATATCAAGGGGGTCGAAGGAGGTGGGGTACCTCTTTTTGCTGAAGAAGGTGGTGAGCATACAGGGTATGAGATGACTGAGTGGATTGAGATTCCTATTGAGCCGCTCAAAGTCGCCTCTAACCAAACCATTGAACTTCCTGTTATCATTAAAATTCCTGACACCGCATCTCCAGGGAGCCATTTCGCAGGCGTCTTTGTATCTGCAGAACCACCAAAACTTCGTGAAATCGGTGCTGGTGTTGGATATGAAGTCGCTTCAATTTTGAGTATTCGCATCAGTGGGGACGTGATTGATACAGCGCGAGTCCGATCCTTTGCAAGCGATAAACTCTTGTATGGATCGAAGCATGTTTCGTTTGTTGCAAAAATAGAAAATCAGGGAAATATTATGATTAAGCCTCGGGGCCCCGTGTCTATAACAAGTATGTTTAGCACTGAACCAGTTGTGTTTACAGTAAACGATACGCTCGCGGGTGTATTTCCAGGTACCATGCGCGACATCTCTTTTGAATGGAATGATGATAGTCTTGGGTTTGGACGATACGAGGCAATACTTGCGCTCTCGTACGATGGGCAAGATGGTCAAAAGACAATTGACGCCTCACTCGTATTTTGGGTGTTCCCAATTAAAATCATGCTCGCGTTCCTTGCTGGATTCATAGGGATTATTGGCGCTGGGTATTTCTTTACAAAGTATTATATCAATCAAGCTGTCATGCGCGCTGCGGGCGGACGACGCATTGTTCCTCAGAAGTATCGAAAACAAGTCGGTGTGTCACGATTTGCATTCGTCTTTACGACAGTTATGGCAGTCATTGTCCTCTTCCTCCTCGTACTACTCATTTTCTCGGCGTAGGTGTGATACCATACTAGTATGCAGGTAAATAGGTACCACAGTTTCCTCCGTATTTCGATGGTTGTGACTGCTCTCGTGCTCCTCTTTGATGGTGGTTTTCTTTTTCCGGTGACAAAACAGTTTTCTGATAGTACCGTATCGTATGTCGCAAGTATCGGTACAGGCATGTTTGCAAGTGTGCCCCAAAATGAAATTAATTCACTCTCTGCACAAATTGCAGAGAAACAACGAGAGCTCGACGCGCGCGAAGCTTCACTCAACGAACGAGAAATTGATGCACGCTCATTTGGTACCGATACTGAATCGACTGATTATTCTACATACATACTCAGTGTTATTCTTTTCATACTCACGGTACTTTTGGTACTCAATTACCTCATGGACTGGGCGCGTGTAAAAAAGCAAACTCGTTATGCAACAAAGTAGATGGATAAAAGGAATTCTCACGGTGAGTGGAGCGGTTCTTCTCACCACGATTGGTATTTTTGCTGCCGACTCACTTCAAGGAATTGATGGTGGAATAGGACAGATTGCAGGTGTTGGGAAAGCTGGTATTTGTATGCAAGGTGCTGTTCCATTCACGGTCGACGGTCGCGTGCTCTGTGCAGACATGTATGAAGCAAGTCCATCGGAAAAATGTCCACACAAGACTCTCGCAAACGTTGTGGAGAGTGAAGAGAATACGAGCGTCGCGGAATGTTATGGGGCCTCAATTCCAGACGCTACGCCATGGAATTACGTAACACTGTCACAAGCACAGCGTATTTGTGCGAATGCGGGGAAACGACTACCAACAAGTGAGGAGTGGTACCACCTCGAACTCGGTACAGTACCAGATACCTGTACAATACATGAAAGTGCCTCAGCAAAGACTGGAAATACATCATGTGTATCCAGTGTAGGAATATATGATGCTGTGGGAAATATGTGGGAGTGGGTTGATGAGGAGGTTGTCGGGAACACCTTTAATGGACGACCCTTACCAGAGGAGGGATACGTTACTTCTGTTGATGCACAGGGTGTTGCGATTACGTCTGGACATGACCCCGATGATATGTACGGGAAAGATTACCTGTGGAGTAAATCCGAAGGAGTGTTTGGAATGATACGAGGTGGTTTTTATGGAAGTAACCAAGATGCAGGACTGTATACGATTAATGCATCAGTACCAACTAATTTTGCAACGCAGGGAGTTGGATTTCGCTGTGTAAAAGACACATTTTGAGCGCAGTAAGTGGAGTATACTAAGTACATGAAATGGGGGAAAACCATTATGGTTGTTGTTGGTGCGCTCATTGTGACTGCACTTGGCATTGATGCTGCAGATACGATAGGAGGTGCGAAGGGCACACTCCTCTCACAAGTTATTTCAAGTAGGGAAGGAGTGTGCCCTTCCGGGATGACTGAAGTGAATACTATTCCAAACGTTACCTGTGTTGATACGTACGAGACCTCTGTGGGAAATGACTGTCCTGTTCTCGTACCAGAGCAAATTGTTGCGACACAACAGAATCTGGGAGAGAGTGCATGTAAAGCTGAGTCGAAAGCGGGTGTGTTACCGTGGCGTTTCATCACTCGTGATCAGTCAATGCAGATGTGTGCACGAAGCGGAAAGCGTCTTCCGACGAGTGAAGAGTGGTATGCTCTCAGTCTCGGAATGGCACAAGTGGAAAAAAATTGTAATGTAGGGTCAAAAAATGTGAGTAAGTCGGGTGCGTATGCAGATTGTCGTTCACCGAGTGGCGCATATGACCTCGTGGGAAACGTATGGGAATGGGTGAGTGATGATGTGATAAATGGTAATTACAAAAATGTGTCCATACCGACTACTGGCTATGTTGCGCAGGTTGATTCCACTGGTATGGCAACGGTAGTGAGTCAAGAACCACAGGATTTATTTGAGAAAGATTATTTTTGGTCTCGAGCAGATGGAGCGTACGGTGTCATTCGAGGAGGATACTATGATAGCGGGAGTGATGGAGGATTGTACACCGTACACGCTGATACGCCACCCACCACAGCAGGAGTGGGAATTGGCTTTCGGTGTGTTAAATAATCTTGTGCAAAACAAGAGCACACAGAATGCAGTGAGTGCGGTACAATAATGAGATACCATGCAATCGCAGGGCATTTTACAGTATGTACGTAGTAAGTGGCTACTTGGAGTAGTGTGTTTGGGTATTACACTCTCTCTGTACCAGCTCGTTTTTGCAGCGACGATTGTTCGCTATAGTGACCGACTTTCGACATCGGCTCCAACTCTCTCTTCTAACCACACGATCAATTTCACCACGACAGCTGAGATACCGCCCGGTGGATTTATTCGCTTTACTCCAGACGATGGAGATTTTGACATTCCTGCTTCAATAAACTTTGATATCGATAACGTTGCTCTCTTTGTTTCGACTGGCGGACCATATGCACTTCGGAGTGCAACAAGTACTCAATCGTCTTCAGATGACGGGATTGCTATCACC
>DALYES010000016.1:0-841 GCA_031972435.1 Minisyncoccota bacterium | reverse complement strand
AGGAACATCGGGAAATGTTGAAATAACACTCAATAGTACTACGGGAATTCCATCAGGTGCTGAAGTACGCCTCCTCATTGGCAGTCATACACCACAGGCTACTTCTACGGATGTTGGTATTACAAATCCATCCACGACGGGGACATTTGATTATTTTATTGAAGCTGGTGATGGAGTCACTAATGCACGAGTACAGGGACGGTATGCGATTGTGGAGCAGGTTCAAATTCAGGATGTGGATACGCGTGAAACTGTTCCACCAGTACGATTTAATGGTGCACCATCAGGGACGCTCTCCGGAACAACCCTTGGGGTGCAGATGTCATTTGAAACAGACGAGTTTGCAAAATGTCGCTACAGTTTAGCATCGGGTACTCCATATTTTTCAATGGGAAATGAATTTTCAACGACCTTTATTACCGTGCATACAAAATTGGTTCTTGTTGCAACGAGTACGACGTACACATACTTTATTCGATGTATTGATGATGAAGGAAATGCGAACCCTGATGACTATGTGATTACCTTTACGATTCCTGATTTCCCTCAGGGCGATCCTGGTGGAAATGGAGGAGGAGGTGGGGCTGGTTCTGGTGGAGGGTCAGGTACAGGAAGTACTGGCTCGGGAAGCGGGAGCTCAGGAGGGGGTGGAGGGGGAAGCGGGAATTCAGCAGGATCTGGCGGCGGTGGGGGAGGAGGCAGTGGGTCTGGAGCAAGTAGTGGTGGAAGTGGAGCATCAGGAGGTTTTGAAGGCACGAATCAACCATACCAGAGTGGTGATGGACGAGTTATCATAACTGGATATGCATTCCCACGAAGTGCGGTAACTATTCTCGTTGAC
>DALYES010000015.1:7918-11334 GCA_031972435.1 Minisyncoccota bacterium | reverse complement strand
GACACCGGTGACCTCGTATCATCCTTCCTTGAAGAACATTTTGCGCACTACATTGACGACGACTTCACGAGTGAAATGGAAAATGAGCTCGATGAAATCGCTGGTGGTACCCGCACCTACCTGAAGACGCTCAAAGATTTCTACCTGCCGTTTAAAAAAGCGGTCGAAGCCAAGGAATCTATTCCAAAAATCACCAATCTTGGTGAAGCACCAAAAGAGTTTCACTGCCCTGTCTGTGGAGGTACCATGGTCATCAAACTCGGACGAACCGGCAAATTCCTCTCCTGTGCAAAGCCAACAGCAGAGTGTAAGGGGGCGCGATTAATTGATGGCTCACTCATGCATGCAGAAGAACCAATTGGAGTCGACCCCGAGACGGGCGAAGGTATCTACCTCCTCAACGGGCGCTTCGGCCCGTACGTGCAAGTGGGTAAAACTCCTGAAAAGATAAAGGGCAAGAAGGCACCAACACCACGACGCGCAAGTGTCCCCAAAGGAAAAGAGTTGGGTGACGTGACACTCGAGGATGCGCTCCACTACCTCATCCTTCCCCGCACACTCGGCACTCACCCCGATACACAAGAGCCCGTCATTGCGAACACAGGACGCTTTGGACCGTACATAGGTCATGCGGGCGACTTCCGCTCACTCAAAGGTGATGATACTCCCTACAACGTGTCATTTGATCGTGCGCTCGAAATTTTCAAAGAGCCGAAGAAAACCCGCACGGGAGAGAAGCTATTGAAGGAAGTGGGAATTCATCCAAAAACCAAAAAAATGATTAAGGTTTTTGAATCAAAATCAGGTCGCTACCTCACCAAAGGATTTGCTCGCATTTGGCTCCCCGACAATGCTGATATAGAAAAATTCTCGCTCGATGACGCACTCGCACTCCTCGGGAAAAAATAATGAACAAAACCCCACGTTCGCCAGTAGGCAAACGTGGGGTTTTGCATAGGATTAGTACTCACTTTTTCGCTTGTGGTATGTCACCTCCGAATGTAGAATGAGCGTATGGTTCCACTCATTACCGCAAAACATATCATTGAATCGCTCAGTATCTCGTCTCCTGAAGACATTGAGCTCATTACTCGAGCGTACGATTTTGCAGCAAAGGCACACGAGGGAAGAAAGCGCTACTCGGGTGATCCCTACCTTGTTCACCTCGCAGCGGTGGCAAAAATGCTCGCCGAGATTGGCATGGGCGCACAGACCGTTGCTGCAGGCCTCCTCCACGACACTATTGAAGATACTTCAGTAACACCAGAAGAAATCAAAGAACAATTTGGTGATGAAATATTTTTTCTTGTGCAGGGAGTCACCAAACTCGGCTCGGTGCGCTACTACGGAAGTGACCGTCACAACGAGTCGCTTCGGAAACTCTTTGTCGCTACCTCGCAGGACATCCGTGTCCTCATCATCAAACTCATCGATCGCCTCCACAACATGCAGACGCTGGAATTTGTCCCCAAGGAAAAACAGCTCCGTATCGCGCGTGAGACACTCGAAATATACGTCCCCGTCACCCATCGTCTCGGAATGGGACGTATCCGAAAAGAGCTAGAGGATCTCGCGTTTCCGTACGTGTATCCCGAAGAGTACAAGCGCGTTATCAATCTCACCAAACATCTCGCAAAGGATAGTGATACCGACCTTGAGCGTGCGCGAAAATCCTTGCAGAAACGACTCGCGGAGAGTGGTCTTCGTGGTTTTCATACTTCCTTTCGTGCAAAGGGTACCTACAGCTTGTATCAAAAATTAAAACGTCGTGAGTGGGATATGGATAAGGTTTATGACTATCTCGCCATTCGTATTGTTGTACAGAGCATTGAACAGTGCTACCAAGTACTCGGTATTGTTCATGAGATATGGCGACCGCTTCCACAACGGGTAAAAGACTACATTGCATTTCCAAAACCAAACGGCTACCAATCACTCCATACGACGGTCATTACACCGAATCGCACCATTCTCGAGGTGCAAATTCGCACTGAGGCAATGCACCGTGAAGCAGAGTATGGTATTGCATCCCACATTATCTACAAAAATATGCAACTTGGGAAAAAGGTAACAAAT
Source organism: Minisyncoccota bacterium (assembly GCA_031972435.1). Taxonomy (GTDB): domain Bacteria; phylum Patescibacteriota; class Minisyncoccia; order Phycocordibacterales; family UBA918; genus Damh-18. The sequence goes on along the minus strand of DALYES010000015.1, from coordinate 9,258 downwards.
AGCACTGCGGCATGGTTTGCATCACTTGTTCCTGCTCTCTTTAAGCCTTTTATTTGGAAAAATAAGTCTGGACCTGACGCACAAAAAACAATAATCCAAGAACCCGACCACAAGCAAAAAATCCCCCGTTGGATTCAAGAAATTGCAGATACCCATAAGTCTGGTGAAAATGAACGTGAGTTTTTTGACGGAAGTCATGATGACTTTTTCTCGTATCGTATCTTCGTCTTTACCCCTGAAGGCGACGTCATTGACCTCCCTGTCGGGGCCTCACCTATTGATTTTGCTTATGCGATTCATTCAGATATTGGTGCTCACACTGCTGGTTCAAAAGTAAACAATAAACTCGTTGAGCTCAATACTGAGCTCAAAAATGGTGACATTGTCGAAATCATCACAGGCAAAAACAACAAGCCAACTCGAAAGTGGCTCGGGTATGCAAAAACGTCGCTCGCGCGACGTCGCATCCGTGCAGAAATTGCACTGCTCAATTCTAAAGAGAGAAATTCTTGATTGCGTAGAGATCGGTATCGTCTTCCTGTATTGGGGCTGAAACTACGGGAGTAACGGGTGCTGGTGTTGGTTCAGAAGTAACAGTGACAGGCATCGGTACCGGTTGTGGAATAATTGGCTCGATAATTGACTCAGTGTGAGGAATATGGAGAGGAGTCGGTTGTGGATTAATTGGCTCAACTGGAGCGACATACTGAGGAGCAAGGGGTGATTCAGTGGCAGGAACAACCTCGTGCACTTCAGCAATTTTATCGAGTACACTCTCGACAACACCACCTTCATCAAATGTTTCGTATGGAGTACCCACTAATGCTTCCTCAGCAGCAAAAACCGCTTCGGACGTCTCAGGGACTTCAATGGTATCGTGACGAGTGTATACATCTTCTTCGTATGAAGGAATCTCTGATTCTGGCTGTATGTACTCTTCCACAAACTCATGACCAATAATTTCAGGTGCAGGCTCAGGCGAAGCAACGTCTAAAATCTTTTCTGATTCGGATACCGGTGAGAGAGGTACTGCACTCGCAATGTGCGCGAGCATCTTTGTCTCCGTACCACCGTAGACTGTGGATTCTGCCTTATGAATGATTTCAAGCAATTTACGCAAATCGTCCGATGCAAAATAATCAATGGTCAATTTCCCACCAAAATCTGTCTTTTGGATCTGTACACGAGTGCCAAATGTCTGTGTAAACTGCTTTTCAATCTCAATAAGCTCTGGGTCAGTGTCTTGCCAATTTTTTTTGCGAACTTTTTCTGTTGCAATCTTTCTAGAAATTCGCTCCACCTCACGCACTGAAAGCTTTTTAATAACAATCTCACGAAAA
>DALYES010000015.1:0-7908 GCA_031972435.1 Minisyncoccota bacterium | reverse complement strand
TTCTACCGGTCTGTCGTTCAACATGAGGAGTGTGCGGGCATGTCCGTCAGAAATATCCCCCGAACGAAGCGCATTCAAAATAGTATCAGGTAACATGAGGAGACGTATGGAGTTTGCAACATACTCACGACTTCGTCCGACTTTCATGGCAACCTGCATATGCGAAAGTCCAAACTGTTCTGCGAGTTGCTTAAACGCCTGTGCTCTATCAACCGCATTCAAATCCTCACGTTGTAGATTTTCAATGATCGCAAGTTCAAGCTTCATCAGCTCCGATTCCTCTCCCGAGCGAATAATAACGGGCACTTGAGCAAGTCCTGCGAGACGAGATGCACGGAGTCGTCGTTCTCCTGCAATAAGTTCATATTGGGTCGAGAAGGCACCATTTTCGCCCACTATTTCGCGCCGTGTGACCACAAGTGGCTGGAGCACCCCGTACATACGAATAGACTCCGACAATTCTTGCAATTTTGCCTGATCGAATTCACGCCGTGGTTGAAACGGATTTGGGACAATTTTTTCTACCTCAATCCAAAAAATTGAGTTGCTCTCGTACGCCATGGTGGATATTGTATCACACCTCCTATTCCACAGCTGTGTATAATTTGGTAGACTGTGGAGCTTGGGCAAGTGTCGGAATGGTAGACGACCGCGACTCAAAATCGCGTGACCGCAAGGTCGTGAGGGTTCGAGTCCCTCTTTGCCCACACTGATATGTACCCCCTAAAGTGGACATACTTTAGGGGGTACAGTTCACACAATGAAGCTGTTTTTATTTCAACGAAATAATCTTCCTTAAGTTAACCTTGCTCAAGACGTAGATTATACAATTTCTCATGCAAAAAATTTTTGAAGAAAATCTTGCGTATATCATCGGAGTTGCACTTGGAGACGGTAATCTTTCAAATCCAAACGGAAGGGCAACACGCCTCAGAGTTACTTGTGATGCAAAGTACCCTATCCTTGCGCAATGTATCGTATCTTCTCTTCAAGTGATTTTTCCTCAAAACAAAGTTTCAATAGTCTACACACCAAAAAAGATTACTTACTTTAATATCAGTGTGTATTCAAACAAACTCAATGAATACATGCCGTGGAAAGTGGGCTGTGGTTCCAAATTGGCACAACATGCGAGAGTGCCAACATGGATTCGTACGCACAAACGATACTCGAAACTGTGTTTGAGAGGACTATTCCAAACAGATGGTTCAATATATAAAGATAGAGGATACCTTATGATAAATTTTACCAATCATATTAAAGAACTCATAGATGATGTATTGCAAATACTGGAACTTAATGGGTTTCAGCCAACTCTCAGCAAGACTCCTTCAAAAAGTGGCGGTTATAAATACTGCATAAGAATCACCAGAGATTCAGACAAACTTCTCCAAACTCTAAAACTTTCAAAATCATAATAATGAAAAACATACCCAAAATACTGGTCATCGTCGGACCGACTGCCTCAGGCAAGACCTCACTTTCGATAGAAATTGCCAGCCACTTCAACGGCGAGGTGATTTCTGCTGACTCACGACAAGTGTACCGAGGGCTCGATTTGGGTACGGGAAAAGTGACTAAAGAAGAAATGCGGGGTATTCCCCACCACCTCCTCGATGTGGCAGACCCACATGATGTGTACACCGTCGCGGACTACGTCCGCGACGGTCGCAAAGCCATCACCGACATTCTCTCTCGTGGGAAGCTTCCCATTATCGTTGGCGGTACTTTTTTCTACATCGACGCACTCCTTGGACGCGCATCAACACCAGAAGTTCCTCCAAACAAACAACTCCGTGAAAAACTTGAGGCAATGAACACTGAAGCACTTTTTGCACTCTTGACCGAAAAGGATTCGGTGCGCGCACAAGACATTGATGCTCATAATAAACGTCGCCTTGTGCGCGCGCTTGAAATCGTCGACGTTCTTGGAAGCGTGCCTGAAATCGTCCAAGAAAATCTATATGACACACTGACACTCGGTATCGCTATCCCAAAAGAAACACTATATGAACGTATCCATACACGCATTCTGACACGCATTGATGCGGGTATGATTGAGGAAGTTGCGGCACTCCACAAAAAGGGTCTCTCCTACGCACGTATGGAAGATTTAGGACTTGAATACCGGTACATAGCACAGTACCTTCAGGGTTTTCTCCAGAAAGAGGAAATGATTGAGTTGCTCAATACTAAAAGTCGCCAATACGCCAAACGCCAGATGACGTGGTTGAAACGTGACCAGGATATTGTGTGGGTTGATCCAAGTAAGATTGAGTATGTTGAAAAGGTGGTGAGTCAGATTACACTAAAAAAGTAAAAACATCTGCCTCACTATCCCCGACTTGAAAACCCGGGGAATTTTCTTTGAATGTATCGATTGTATTATAACGTACATATGTACGTTATAATACAATCGATACTGTAGTGACGTAACAAATTGTATATATGCAAATATCGCTGGTAGTACATGCCTAACACCTCAAGACGTCGCCTTGAGGTTATACGGTCTGTATAACAAATCCTTAAGACGTCTATTTTTTGATTTTCCATGCTATATGAGATAATTATATATCTCTACAACTCATTTCATATGTACACTACCTTAAAAAAATATTTTGGCTACGATGAATTTCGATCGTTGCAAAAGGAAATTATAGAGCGAGTGATGGCGAAAGAAGACTGTGTTGTCCTTATGCCAACAGGCGGAGGAAAATCTCTCTGCTTCCAGTTACCCGCTTTGTTACAACAAGGCACCACGATTGTCATTTCTCCACTCATTTCCCTTATGAAAGATCAAGTGGATGCACTCTTGGGGAATGGCATACCTGCTGCGTTTATCAATAGTTCGTTAACGCAAGTAGAAATCACAAGGGTAATCGAGAAAGTAAAAAATGGGTCACTCAAAATTCTGTACATAACGCCCGAACGACTTGCACTTCCACAATTTGAAGCAGTACTAAAAACACTTCCGGTAAGCTTATTCGCTATTGATGAAGCTCACTGTATTTCTGAGTGGGGACACGACTTTAGACCAGACTATCGCAACCTTCAATCTCTTCGACAAAAATTTCCTTCTATTCCCATCATTGCACTTACTGCTACCGCCACAGAAAAAGTCCGTGCGGATATTGTGAGCCAACTTGCACTTCCCTCACCTCGTATTTTTATTTCAAGTTTTAATCGTCAAAATTTGCGATATGAAGTGTTGCCAAAAAATGATTCTTTCTCAACCATTCTTTCCCTCGTGTCTCTCTATACGGGAGAAAGTATTATCATCTACTGTTTTTCACGTAAGGACACCGAAACAATCGCTGGAAAATTAAACAAACAGGGATATGCGGCAGGAACGTATCACGCAGGTATGAGTGCCGACGCACGCAGAGACAACCAAGAACGCTTCATCCGTGACGACATCCACATTATGGTGGCTACTATTGCATTTGGTATGGGTATCGACAAACCGAATGTACGATTAGTTATTCATCATAGCCTCCCCAAATCAATAGAGGGATACTATCAGGAGACAGGTCGAGCAGGGCGAGACGGTCTCCCCGCGCGCTGTGTACTTTTATTTTCTCTTGCGGACAAATTTAAACATGACTTTTTCAACAATCGAATCGAGAGTCCGGAGGAAAAAAAGCAAGTGAAGTACAATCTAGAACAATCTGTACAATATGGAAAACTCACGGGATGTCGTCGAAAGTTTTTGCTTACATACTTTAATGAAAAGTACAAAGAGACGAACTGCGGAAACTGTGACCGGTGTGTTTCTTCCCCTCCCCTCGTCATTCAGAAATCTCATAAAGTTGTACCGAGGTCGGTCACATCACTAAAAGAAAGAGCAAACTATGACACTTCACTATTTGAAGCTCTTCGTCAGGTGAGAGCACAGGAAGCATCGCGACGTCGAGTTCCTCCCTACATCGTCTTTGGTGACAAAGCCCTTCATGAGATGGCTCTCAAAAAACCAAAAACCGCTGAAGCATTCCTCAACATCAGTGGCGTTGGTGAGAAAAAATTAGCTCAGTTCGGAGATATTTTTATGGATGCGATACGAGAGTATGATAATCAAAAGTAGTTTTAAGAAATTAGTTTAATTATTCACGAATGAAAACGATACTTGTAGATGCAATCAATACCACCATTATAAAAGATGCTTCTGGAAATTTTGTGAAATATAATGAACTTTTTGAATTACTTGATTGCTATCCAAACACAAAACTTATAGTAACCAATGCCAATGATGAACAAATAATTGAATTTGGACTTGATGATGTTCCCTATCAAGTCTTTACGATGAGACACAACCCAGACAAAACAGACCCACAATACTTTAAGATATTACTTGAGGAATATAATCTATTACTTTCTGATGTTCTCTACTTCGAACATAATCCGGATGCTGTCGCTTCTGCACGCTCTCTTGGTATTGCAACATTTCATTATGATAAGGATACGAAAGACGTTCTTGGGTTGAAGGAGTTCTTAGATGAGGTGTGTGGGGAGGAAATGATAAAGGCATAGGCCTTGCCTCTGTAAATATTGGTGAGTAGTATCAAGCTGATTTGTCAGATCAAAATACTTGCAAGAAGATAGGCAAATGAATAATGGGCCTTAGGTAGTTATCTGTTCGGCACCCTTTTTCTCGTGATGTTTATATAATATATATTTATAAGTATATATTCAAGTATAAGTATTTTTGGTATACGGTACGTAAACTTTGCCTTATATCAAGGCGACGCCTTGATGCTAAAGGTTAATCAAGCGTGACTTTATTTAACTTAATCATCACCGTGTAAATTTATTCAGGTAATTCTCCAAGATAGTCTTCTATCTCTTCTATTTCGTCCTTTAGTTCTTCCATACTCCCTTTTTCTCCGAAGAAATCTCTCATTGACATGTTAACACCATCGATCTCCCCTGTATCTTCCAATTCTTTAGCCTGTCCTAATCTTTCACGCAACGAGGTGAGAATAGTCTCGGCTTCGTCACGTGTTAAAGGTGATGGTTTCTCTTTACTATTTCCCCATTTTTCCATATTTTCATTTATTACCTTAATAATCACACTATCAAATTATAACAAATCAAAGCTACTATGTCTTAACAATTTTAGCCCGTATTTAGAGAATCTATATCCGGAATTCCATTATTTGTCAGTAAGGTTTTTTCTTTATCCTTATCTCGGTCTATCCATTCACACCATTTTGCATATTCCTCCCAGTCATCAAGTCCGTCAATTCCTGCCTCGTGTTTCAACTTCTCATAAGCATGTGGGCTTTTAGAACTTTACGAACAAAGAGAGTTTATCAAGAGTAGCATTGAGTCACTTACAGATTTAATCATAAGCAGTCCATCAAAGTTGGTTAGCCTCATCGTTATCTTCGTCTGATTCATGTGGTAAATCCTTCAGGTAATCGTACTTTGTTTTTTCAACCCACTCTCTCCATTCACCATACTCCTCGTATTCGTCGAGATGATTAAATTCATCTATTTTTTTCCATTCTTGATATGCTTTTGTTTCCTTCCATTCCTCAAAAATATCCATCATCTCTTCTACCTTCATCCATTCTTCGTTCATTTCAGGGAAAGGATCGGCTCCCCAAAACTTTGCCGCCCCACCATCGTTTGATATAAGTCTTTTCGCTTCTTCATAATAACTTTCCAGTGCGTAAAATTTAAGAAACATTATCAAATCATCTTTAAGTTCTCCCTTGGGTAATATTCTCATCAGTTTAAGGGCAAAAGCAGTTGCTGTCCGTTCAGATCGAATTTTCTCAGCTCGATCGGCATTATGATGACTGTCCATAAGGTCAGATACACCATGGTCATCAAGATTTTTTTGATCCCACGTATGACCAATTTCATGAAGTAATGTTGCAATAGCCCGTGGGGTTGCTATATCGCCAAGAATATAAATGTTCTTCGTGTCCATACACACCATTCCAGTTAGGATTTTAAGAAGGGCTCAGAAAATATTTTCGCTTACGCTTAGTATTTTCTGGCCACCCCGACTCACTCGCCTAACGGCATCGTTCCGTCTCCCGCAAAGGACCGCAAGCAAAGCAGTTTGCTTGCTACACAAAAGCACAGACACTTTCGTGAGTTCCATAGTATACATTGCGGTCACGAGTTGCTAAGTCTTTTTTAGAAAAAAGACTAAGCACTCTCGACCCCGTCTCGTCTGTCGCAAGCGACATGACTCCGACCCCCGCTCGAGCACGTACGTGACGCAGGTCACCTCTTTGCGGTCACGAGTTGCTAAATATTTTCATTCGCTTTGCGCATGAAAATATTAAGCACTCTCGACCCCGACTCACTCGCCTAACGGCATCGTTCCGTCTCCCGCAAAGGACCGCAAGCAAAGCAGTTTGCTTGCTACACAAAAGCACAGACACTTTCGTGTCTGTGCTTTTGTGTTCCTTTGCGGGCCCACGAGGGCTCGAACCTCGGTCGCTGGTTTTGGAGACCAGCATTCTACCACTAAACTATAGGCCCACGCCCATAAAATATACACGAGATGTGGGTAAACATCAACGAAGAAAAATGAGTCTACTGAACATTTTTCGCTTGGAACAACTCATTCGCAACATTAGCAGGCACTCCAGCTTTTATCAAATATTCAACACTCCAAACACTATCAGCCCCAATCTTTATCCATTCTTTTTTATCAGGAGATTGTCTAAAAAGTATTTCACCGCCTGAATATCCATCAGTCCATTCCTGAATAGCATACTCTGAAACCACATAGGTATTACCAAGTGTTCTTGGAATTGGTGCCTCAACCTGTTTTTGAAATGCATTCTTTATATCGAGAATATTAGTAGTGTTTGTCTGTTGAGTCGTTGTTGAAACTGGGAAATTTGATTTGTCCTGATTAGGTAATTTTTCACTCTCATCAGAAAACATAACCCACCTCATTATTAACAATCCAATAACCATAATGATTCCAATTACAATAACAAATTTTTTCATATATAAAATTATTGATTAATACTATATATTCTTGGAGTAGGTACAGGTTTACCATCAACACAGTATGATGGACAGAAAGTTGGTCCACTTTTCCAAGAAAATGTACTATCAGACGATTTATTTGATACCACTTCTGTACATCCATCATTGAGACATATTCCGGTATGATTTCCACTACTACTAGTCAAGATGACGATATCCCCAGATTTTGATGATGACTGATCAACGAGAGCACCTCTTCCTCCAGTGAGTGCAGTTTCCATTTGTACGACACTGTTACCGTCCAAAGGTGCAATTCCAGCTTCTGAGAGAACTTGATTCACAGCCCACGCGCATGCACTCCTACCTCCTTTTGTACCCGGTGCATTTGCAGAACTGAAATTTCCCAAACTATCTATCGCACCTAAAATACCAGAGTTTGATCCTGTTCCAGAAACAGAGCCACTCGCCCCCGCTCCTCCACCAGCACCGCCACTCGCCACCACATTACTCTTTGCAGGGTCTGCGGTGAGTGATGGATTAGCAACACACTTAATTTCGTACCAATTTCCTGAAATACTACCACTCGCGATTGTCTTGAATATCGTATTGATAATAAGCCATGCACTGAGAACAATGAGCAGTCCAATGATAGCATTCGTCATCATTTCTTTTCCTTCACTCACCTTTCCAGAGTTTCCTCCAGACATCAGCAGGGTGAACCCACCGAGTGCAAACATGAGAGAGATGATACCCGCCATGATAGCAACAAACCAGTTGAGAATGTTGTTACCGAGGGATACAAAATCACAGGCCTTACACATCATTCCCTCACACGGTATCAAACCCATGTTTGCTGCTGCGTATACTCCAGAAACAGATACGAGAAAGAGTGTGGTGACGAGGAGTGCGAGGTAGTGGGGTTTCATAGGTTGAGTAAAGTATAGCATTCTG
>DALYES010000014.1:7779-12010 GCA_031972435.1 Minisyncoccota bacterium | reverse complement strand
GCAGTTAGACGAAAAGACCCCAGGAGCTTTACTGTAGCTTCGTATTGGGGCTGTTGAATTAATGCGTAGCATAGGTGGGAGACTTTGAAGTGGGCTTTCGGGTACCATGGAGTCATCAGTGAAATACCACTCTTTATTTTGGCAGTTCCTAACCAGATAGAAAAAATCTATTTGAGACAGTGCGTGGCAGGCAGTTTTAGTGGGGCGCTACCCTCCCAAAAAGTAACGGAGGGGTCTCAAGGTTGGCTAGGTGCGAATGGAAACCGTACCGATAGTGTAATGGCATAAGCCAGCTTGACTGTAAGGCGTCAGTGCCGAACAGATACGAAAGTAGAGCATAGTGAACCGACGGTCCGCGTTAGATGCGGCCGGAGATTATCTGACAAAAGTTACCCTGGGGATAACAGGCTAGTCGTGCCCAAGCGTCCATAGCGACGGCACGGTTCGGCACCTCGATGTCGGCTCAACTTATCCTGGGGCTGGAGCAGGTCCCAAGGGTATGGCTGTTCGCCATTTAAAAAGTTACGTGAGCTGGGTTTAGACCGTTCAGATCCTGAAAATATTTCGGGGTCTGAACCAATCTAAACCCGAGGAGAATACTTGACCAGTATTCGAAAAGACATTGTCACGGCGGCACAAGATAGAAATATTTTGTGTGAAATCAACTAATATCGGTGAAACCCGACTCATACACATGAGGGGTGATACCGAGGGAAGTAAATAGTTGTGAATTTCATAGAGATTAAAAACCTCTTGATAATTCGAGTGCGGAAAAGCAATTGGATCTATGTATGAAAGTTGAAAGGGATAGATACCTAATAAACCATGCACCGGTTCACTTACCGCATTCGAATATACCTGCTATATACAATATATATAGCAATCTCTATGAAATTCATAATTATAAACACCCGTAGAGACTACACGTTGATCTTCCAGAAAAGGAAGAAGCTATAGTCCGATCCTCCGAGTAATTGGAGAAACAAAATGCGTGAGACAGGTTGGTCTCTATCTACTGCAGGCGTCGATTCTTGAAGAGATTTGTCCCTAGTAAGAAATTGCTACTTTCAGCCGAAAGGCTGATTGAAAATATGGCTTATAACGGTGAAGCCTTCATACGTTTTTGGTTTGAGAATTACATCATGTACGGTCCAGTCATGATATAATTTGCTTGAGGACCAGAAACCTCTTTAAGGTAATACCGTGGGAAGTCGATTCAATCTTAGTTTAGCTTACATTGCTGGCTTTCTTGATGGAGACGGAAGTTTAATGTTGCAATTAAAATCACGAAGCGATACAACTCGCGGAATACGTTTTATGGCAACAATCTGTCTGTATCAAGATACAGAGCATGCGCAACCACTTTTGTGGATGCAAGAAATTTTGAAGTGTGGGTATATTTCAGAGCGATCTGATGGTATGTCCGAACTTCGAATAAATGGTTTTGTGCAGGTAAGACACGTTCTTACATTGCTCCAACCATATGTTCGTTTCAAAACAGTACAAGTACGTTCTCTCATGAGCGCTTGTACACTGCTTGAGCAAAAGTTCTTGCGCGACATGTCACCTACAGAATTGCAAACACTTGTTGACCTTATGTTTGAGATAAAAGCTCAAAATTATAAGAGCAAGAATGCAGTTTCGAAGAATGAAGTACTAAAAAGATTGGGTTTGACCCCGTAACGACTTGCGCTGAAAGACGCGCGGACTCACATGTAGAGGAATCATTCCATAGAGAATGACTGCTCGTGTGGGTAAGATGCCATCACCCTCATTTAGATATATATTTAAAATGGGTGAAGATATAGTCTGTGCTCCTAGAAATAGGGGAATAAACGACGAGAGGACCGGGATGAACTGACCTCTGGTCTATCAGCTGTCACGCCAGTGGCACCGCTGAGTAGCTATGTTGGGAATGGATAATTGCTGAAAGCATCTAAGCAAGAAGCCAACTCTAAGATGAGGAATCATTAAGTCCCCTGAGAGATGATCAGGTTGATAGGCACTAGGTGGAAGCACAGTGATGTGTTGAGCCGAGGTGTACTAATCAGACGTAATTCCTGTAGGGAATGCTGTACATCGATGAAAATATCGATTGTTACGGTTCCATACGGAGAAATGTTGTACACAAATACAATTTTTGAGTGAGAAAGCGCGGGGCGCTTTTGCAAGAGGTGAGATGTGCTGATGCACATCGCAAGACCTTCAGTGATATTTTGAAGAATGAAAAATATCTTTGAAGGTGTACAGTTCCTGTAAGGAAGTCGATATTTTGAGGTAATGAAAAATATCATACAACCTGAACAGCGCCTGTAAGTCGAAGTGTTTACCTAAAATAGAATATGCGATTGCGATTATATTGAATACAGCAACAAGATATGTTCTTTACTGAATGTGGGGGCGTAGCTCAGCCTGGCAGAGCATCGGGTCTACAGCTCGATTGTCAGTGGTTCAAATCCACTCGCCCTCACCAGCCATTTCACTTTTTTAAGTCGAGAAATGGCATCTTGTTACTGCATTTAATATGCAATACATGTCGAATTGAATACTGTAAGTTGGTGCTTTCGCAGCGAGGGTACACCCGTTCTCATTCCGAACACGGAAGTTAAGCTTGCTTGCATCGATGGTACTCCTTCGGGGGGAGAGTAGATCGGCGCCAACTTAAAGTATTCAAAACAAAAAGAACCGTACGAAAGTACGGTTCTTTTTGTTTTGATGCAACTGAAGTTGCGATAATCGTGGAGAGTAGCTCCTTCCTACAGAAGCTGTTCAGGTTGTATGACAAAACAGAATCCGCTTAGGCGAATTGTTTTGTCGACAACCTCTTGCGAAGCTCCAAGTATTCGCTTCTCACGCCAACTTAAAGTATTTAATTCAAAAAACCAGCACACATATGTGCTGGTTTTTTGTTTGGTTTGTACTATAGTTATCCTACTATGCGAACAAATATAACCGATCCTGGAGCGGGAAACCTCAAGTACGAAATTAGAAAGATTGTCGAAGTGGCACAAAAAATCCAAGCATGTGGGGTTCCCATTACGTGGGAGAATATTGGTGATCCTGTTCTGAAAGGTGAACCTATTACACCGTGGATAAAGGAGTACGTTAGAAAGGTAGTGGCTGAAGACAGTACCTATGCATATTCACCAACGAAAGGCCTTCTTAAAACGCGCGAATACATTGCGAACGAACGCAATCTCGAAGGAGGTATCCACATCACTCCTGAAGACATACTTTTCTTTAATGGTCTTGGTGACGCGATTTCAAAAATATACAAAAATTTACATCCCGATGTACGCGTGATTGGTCCAAATCCTGCGTACCCGACTCACTCATCCGCAGAAGCGGCACACGCAAGCAGTGCACATATAACGTATGCACTTGACCCCAAAAATGGGTGGCGACCAGACCTTGTCGAGATGGAAGAAAAGATTAAGAACAATGAAAACATTGTAGGTATTCTCATCGTGAATCCAGACAATCCTACAGGATTTGTATACACTCCCGATATCATGGAAAAAATTGTCGCTCTAGCGAAGCGGTACCAGCTCTTCATTATTTCTGACGAGATTTATTCGAATCTTGTGTACCACGATAACTACAAGAAACTTGCAGGTGTAATAGGGGACGTGCCAGCGATTGCAATGCGTGGTATTTCAAAAGAGTTTCCGTGGCCCGGTGGACGGTGTGGGTGGATTGAGTTCTACAACCGCGACAAGGATGAGTCGTTCAACATTTATGCGCAGTCAATTATCGATGCAAAGATGCTTGAGGTGTGTTCAACAACACTTCCACAGCGAGTTTTGCCAGAGGTCATGAGCGATGCACGGTATTATCCACAACTCAAGAGGCGAATTGAGTATTATAGAGAAAAAGCAGACATTGTGTATGACCTCTTTTCTCGCATTCATGGTGTTACGATACATAAACCAGAAGGAGCCTTTTACTTCACGGTCGTATTTGATGAGGGTGTCCTCACAAAAAACCAGAATCTCAGCATTGAAAATGACTCCGCACGAACGTTGGTAGAAGAGCTCGTGCGGAATGAAGAGGCTCTTGATAAACGTTTCGTGTACTACCTTCTTGGAGCAACGGGCATTTGTGTGGTGCCACTCACGACAGGATTCAATTCATCGTACTTCGGTTTCCGCGGTATTCTCCTCGAGCAAGATATCGAGGTATTCAAAAAAACAATGAAACAACTTGCAGATGCGGTGCGCGCATACATTGG
>DALYES010000014.1:0-7769 GCA_031972435.1 Minisyncoccota bacterium | reverse complement strand
ATACATTGGGTCGTAAAACGTGAACTTCGTTACTCCATTTTTATATGACGTCTGATACAATATACCCATGATTCGAATGTGGGCAATGTGGCGACGGCTTCAGTATTCACTTGGCGCAGTGACACTTTTTGTGTTCTTAGGGACGAGTATTTATTATGCATTTATATATGTCAGTCCTACCTGTTTTGATCAGGTCCAAAATGGCCAAGAGCATGGTCTTGATTGTGGAGGAACCTGTTCACGATACTGTCGCTTTGAGATTTCTGCACCAAAAGTACTCTGGGTTGAGCCATTTAAAATCATGGACGGGCAATACAACATTGTTGCGTATGTCGAAAATGCAAATACTGGAATCGGCACACAGTCACTTCCATATGTGATGACACTTGAGGATTCAAGGGGTGTTATTCAAGAGCGAAGTGGCACAACAGTAATGCCTCCAAAAGGCATATATCCTATTTTTGAAGGACGAGTGATGACAGGAGATCGTGTGCCAACAAAAGCGTCAATTACGTTTACAAACGAAGATGCTGTTGTGTGGCTTCCAGCTGATATAGGGCGAGATAATTTTTTTCTTGAAGAACGTGATTTTGAAGATACTGATTTTAAACCTCGTCTCAATACAAAAGTACGAAGTTCTCTTCTCAATGAGAGCAAAGATGTTGAAATTATTGCAACTATATTTAATTCATCAGGAAAACCACTCACTGCAGCACGAACGGTCGAGGAACATTTTGAAGGACGCAGTACAAAGCAGGTAGTATTTACGTGGCCTCAGCCAATAGCAAAGACACTTCGGAGTTGTGAGGTCTCGACCGATGTTGTGTTGGCGATAGATCTTTCAGGAAGTATGGATTCGGATGGTGGAACACCTCCCGAGCCGATTACGTCTGTGCTTGGAGCAGCAGGATCATTTGTGACCCGAATGAGAGAACAAGATCAGGTAAGTATCGTGACGTTTGCAACAGGTGCATCACTCGTCTCGCAGCTCTCTGGTAACAGGTCTGCTGTTGCTGATATTGTGAAGAAGCTCACTATAGATTCTGTAGAACAACAGGGGAGTACAAATCCAGGAGAAGCACTCAAAAAAACATACGATGAACTTCTTTCCTCGAGACATAATAACGAAGCTCGTAAGGTCGCAATCCTCTTTACTGACGGTCTCGCAAATGCTCCTAAAAAAAATGCAGAAGCGTATGCAACAAGTACAGCTATGGAGTTGAAGAAAATGGGTGTTGAACTTTTTACGATTGGATTGGGTGCAAGTGTAAATCAAAGATTTTTAGAGGAAATAGCAACCGACAAAGAACATGCATTCATTGCACCAACCGTAAAAGATGTGGATACAATCTATCATACTATTACCACAGCACTTTGTGAGGATGGCCCGACCGTGATTGAAGTAATAGCGAAGCCAAAGGCAAGTTCTCAATAAGTTTTTGAAGTTTTTTAACTCCAGCGTAGTGCCCGTGCCTTCAGGACGGGGAGAGCAGGGCGGACGTATTTACTTTGGACATTGACCCATAATTCGTCCATAATAGCTGTATGCGGTTTCTGCGCGCTCTTGTGGCCAGTATGGATTGGTGGCTTATCTCAGCCGTTATTTTCCTGACCCTGCTCGGTCTCGTCACTATGTACACCTTTGATGGTGACAATTCGTATTTTCAAAAACAGATTGCGTGGATTGGGATTGCCTTTGTTGGATTTATTGTTGCGCTCATTCCCGATTATCGGTTCCTCCGCGTGGGGAATACCGCATTTTTTTTGTACCTCAGTATTGTCGCACTGCTCGTCCTCGTCCTCTTTGTTGGAGAGACGGTGAAGGGAGCACAGAGTCGTTTTGACCTCATCTTTTTCTCACTGCAACCATCAGACCCTGCAAAACTCGTTCTCGTTGCGGTGCTCGCCAAGTATTTTTCAAAACGACACGAACTCATTGGTGACTTTAGGCATATCCTCATATCGGGAGTGTATGCTATTGGAATCATTGGACTCGTATTCATACAGCCAGACTTTGGCTCCGCAGCAATTCTTTTTCTCGTCTGGTTTGGTATGGTGCTCGTGGCAGGAATTTCTTTTCGACATCTCGCAGTCGTGGGCATGGTAGGTATTATCGCATTTCTCGGACTTTGGAATTTTGGATTTCAAGAGTATCAGAAAGACCGCATTATGACCTTTCTCCATCCACTCGCCGATATTCGGGGGACAGGGTACAACGCATACCAGTCAACGATTGCGGTTGGCTCGGGGCAACTTTTGGGAAAAGGGGTAGGATATGGCACTCAGTCAAAACTTCAATTCCTTCCCGAGTATGAGACTGACTTTATTTTTGCCGCCTTTGCCGAAGAGTGGGGGCTGGTAGGCGTTATTTTGCTCTTCTCACTATTTTCAATAGTAATATGGCGTCTTCTATTTCACGCACTTCGTGGTGCAACCAATTTTGAACGATTGTTCGCCACAGGTGTTGCCATACTTTTTGTGAGCCACTTTCTCATTCATATTGGTATGAATATTGGACTGTTGCCGGTCACGGGTACTACGGTTCCATTTCTTTCGTATGGTGGTTCACACCTCCTCACGGAGTTTCTTGGTGTTGGAATGGTAATAGCGATGGCACGATACACCAAGCAACAGTACGTGGCGAGAGAACTACTCGTGGAGTGAAGATGTATATTCAGAATCTTTGTAGCAAGGCGACGCCTTGCTACAAAGAGGGTGTTTTATGGTAATTCTGGATTATCGAGATAATATTCCTGTGCTGTATTAAGCATTTGTATAGTAGGTACTCCTCGAACAATACCAAAAACACATTTATCAAGAATCGCATACGTAGGCGCATTTATATTTTCGTATGCACCCAGACTTGAATACGGATACTGTACTAATTTTTTGCACAGTTCGTCCATGTTTTGAACAGTGCTAGTTTTCCATTTGTGCTCAAACAATTCAGCGGGGTTACAGTGTACATAGTGTATTAGATGCTGAAAATATTTGTCGGTATCTACGTGTCGTGAACGAAACGGTTTTACAAAGAGATTTCCAGTGTGGCCGTATCGAGTGTTGAAATACATTGTGTATGCCGTACCTAGCTTTTGCATGAATTTAGTAATGCCACCATCTGCAATCTCTTTAAGCACAATATGATAATGGTTTGGCATAAGACAAAATGAACCTATTGCAACCAAAGGATTATCTCGAGGTGTTTGAAGGACTTCTGAAAATTTTCTTTTTCTAATATTGTCTCGTCGAAGAGGGGATTTGCTGTTGGCGAGATACAGTTGCTCAAGAAAACGGTGGTAGTCGTGCTTCTCATAAAATACAGTTCGCTTGTCTACACCGCGATTGTAGCAATGGTACCACTCATTAATCGCAAATGTTGTTTTTCGAATTGCCATATGGGATATTATGATTGTATCATTTGTTCAAAAATAGCAAGGCGTCGCCTTGAGGTGAGGTGGTATCAAAATTACTCATTCTTATAGAGGGCGTACGTGTGTTTACGCATTGTTTCAATGCGGAATGTGGTGGTGACACGAGTGCGGAGCGTCGCTCCAAGAGCATGAATTTTTGTTTTGTCTGTGATGAGTGAAGTGAGTGCATCGGTGAGTGTTGCAGGAGTGTATGGGTCTGTGAGGTACCCTGTATTTCCATGTTCAATAACCTCTGGAATACCACCAACGTTACTCGCAACAACCGCGAGTCCTGCAGCACCAGCTTCGAGGAGACCATACGGGAATCCTTCTTTCCATGAGGGCATGAGGAAGATATCGAATGCATTGAGGAAGGTACGAGCTTCGGGAACAAAACCAGTAAAGTAAACGTGATTTTCGAGATTGTGAAGTTGGACAAGGTGTTCGAGCTGAGCACGCTCTTCTCCGTCACTCATGAGTGTGAGGAAGAGATTTTTGTAGCCGAGTTCGCGGAGGTGGGCGAGCACATTGATGAGCGTGCCCAAGTTTTTATTTCTCGTGTGTTCGCCAGTAGAGACAAGCCAGAGGTCGTTCTTGTGTGCGTCGATGACTGAAGAGGGGAAGAGTGTGGCGCGCGCGTTTTCTTTGCTCTCAAAGACGATTTCAGGAAGGGCAGTGTGAATAAGACGTATTTTGTGTATGAGGCCAGGCATACGCGCACCATCATAATCATGTCGTGACACTACAATGACGTGATGTACGAGGAGTGTGGTGAGGTATGAGAAAAACCATACGAGCGAGCGCCAGAGTATGTTGCGAGGCTCATAGAACGGCCATCCGTGCGCGGTATAAATGATGTTCTTCACCCCACAGAGACGTGCGACGAACGCACCACTTCCTCCTGCTTTGGAGCTGTTGAGGTGTACCACATCGGGACATTCTTTTTTGATGAGTGTATAGAGTTCCCACATCGAGTGAAGCTCCTTAGAGAGATTGATGTCACGTTCAAAGCTTTTGATGGTGATGGTGCGAATACGTGCACTCTCGAGCTTGTCTTTGAGAATCCCATGTCCACCACACGCAACAACAACCTCAGTGTGTTCAGGAGGAAGTCCTGTGGCGAGCTCGTACACATAACGTTGGGCGCCTCCGAAATTACTCTTGGTGATGATGTAGAGGATTTTTTTTGGTGTCTGCATGTCTCTATGATAACTCAATAGTGGTGAAATAGGATACTGTGGAAGGGAAAGGTTTCTTGCATAAATGTCTGCTTCTCGTATGATATCTACATGCATATCTTTGTCCGCGGTGGCACACTCCTCTTAATTTTTGGAGACTTGGTCGCATTTTTTGGCGCACTCATCTTGACGCTTTTTGTTCGTTATCAGGAAATCCCGACACCAGATATTCTCCGTGAGCACCTCAACCCGTTCAGTATTCTCTTTATTGTGTGGACGCTCGTTTTTCTCATTACAGGCTTGTACGATCGTCACATCTCGCTCGTTCGCAAGCGCATTCCTGTTTTTATTCTTAAGGTACAATTTTTTAATGTTCTGTGCGCGGCGCTCATGTTTTTCATCTTTCCATTTGGTATTGAGCCGAAGACAAATCTTGCTATCTATCTTGTTATTTCAACGGCCTGCATCATTGTATGGCGACTGTATGTGTATCCACGCATTACCACAAGCAAGCCAATGCGTGCGCTCGTGGTGGGAGACAGTGAAGAAGCACTTGCTATCGCGCGCATGTTCACACAAGGTCCTTTTTTTAAAAACATCAAACCTTTTCTCCTCAGTAAGCATGACATTCCTGATTTTGAGGAGTTCCGTGCATCACTCCTCCGTTTCGTCAAAAGTGGTTCGGCAGACATTGTGATAGCCGATATGCGTGATTCGTTTGCATCACGACTGATTCCAGATTTTTACGCGCTCACGTTTCGAAATACGGGAACAACGTTTCTCAATCTCCCCGCGGTGTACGAACAGCTGTACCATCGCGTACCGCCTTCGCTCATTGAAGAGAGTTGGCTTCTTGAGCACGTCACTGCAGGAACGCCCCACTATGCGTATGATGTTTTGAAACGCGTCATTGATGTTATGGGAGCGCTCATACTCCTCATTCCTTCTCTCTTACTCTTTCCATGTATTATGCTCGCCATAACCATCGAGGACCGAGGTCCTTTTTTCTACAGTACCGAACGTGTGGGGCAGTACAACAGACGTATGCGCATTCTTAAGTTTCGCACCATGACGGGCCGAGACAGTGCGCATGATGCATTGAAGAGCACACTTCATATCACGACGGTGGGTATGATTCTCAGGAAAACGCGTCTTGACGAACTTCCCCAACTCATTAATATCTTGCGCGGGGACATCTCGTTCATTGGGCCGCGTCCAGAAATACCTACCTTGGTGGAGGTGTATGCGAAAGAAATACCGTACTACAATATGCGACACCTCACGAAGCCGGGGCTTTCGGGATGGGCACAGATAAATAACTTTGACGTCCCGCGGGGAGGGGTAGATATACCCCGCACGATTGATAAACTATCATTCGACCTCTACTACTTAAAGCACCGCTCACTGCTCCTCGACATCGAGATTGCATTAAAAACCATTAATACACTCGTGATGCGCACGGGGACTTAAAATAGAAAATAGAAGATAGAGAATAGAGAATAGAGAATAGAGAATAGAGAATAGAGAATAGAAAAGAGAGAATAGAGAATAGAAAAGAGAAAATATTTTTCTTGTCTATATTTCATATCCAATATTTTGAGCAAACTATTTCGATTGTCACTGTGTTAAAGGAGTATATAATCAAACTTCAAATAATTAATATTCTATGTCTACATACCTTATCACCGGCGGGGCAGGATTTATTGGAACCAATCTCTCTGAGCGGCTCGTGCGCGATGGGCACAACGTTGTCGTCGTTGATAACTTGAGTAGTGGAGTAAACCCAGAGCGTCTTCCCAAAGAAGTTATTTTTCACAAAATAGATGTGTGTGACACCGAGGCACTTACGAGCGTGATGAAAGGTGTCGATATTGTGGTGCACCTTGCAGCACTTCCTCGCGTGCAGTTTTCTATCGAGCACCCGTTTGAGACTCAGGAAGCAAATGTGGGAGGCACACTCTCAGTCCTTGAAGCAATGCGCACCGCGGGTGTAAAACGTGTCGTATACGCAGCGTCGAGTTCTGCGTACGGTGACCAAGAAGTGCTTCCGCTCGTCGAGTCACTCCCCGCACAGCCAAAGAGTCCCTATGGACTTCAGAAATATGTGGGTGAACTCATGATGAAACTCTGGCATGAACTCCATGGGCTTGAAACTGTTTCGCTTCGATTCTTTAATGTGTATGGTCCACACCTCGACCCTAATGGTGCATATGCACTCGTGATTGGACGATTTTTAAAACAGCGAATGGATGGACTCCCAATGACGATTACGGGAACCGGCGAACAAACTCGAGATTTTACGCATGTGTCTGATATAGTCGATGGAATTGTGCGTGCGAGTGTGAGCGAGTTCGTCGGAAAAGGAGAGGTCTTCAATCTCGGTGCAGGTCGTAACGTGTCGATCAATAGAATTGCCGAACTCATCGGCGGTCCTATTGAATATGTGCCACCGCGTATAGAGCCAATGCATACCTGTGCAGACAACACCGCTATTCGTGTTGCACTTGGATGGGAACCAACGATTACCATTGAGGAGGGGATAGCGATGCTCAAAAAAGAACTCGGTCTATTCTAAGGGGTGCAACTGCTCTAAATGTATGGTATTACTATCCGCATGAGAGTCGATGGAAAAAACATTGCTGAAGGTGTCTATGAAAAAATGCGCACTGCTATCGCAGCGCTTCCACGTGCCCCACGACTCACGATTATTTCTTGTGCACCCAATTTTGAGACACAAAAATATCTTGCCCTGAAACAAAAGAAAGCAAAAGAAGTAGGTATTGAAGCAGAGCTCATTCTTCTTGAAGATTCTTGTAGCACAGAAGATATGCTCGAGGCGGTGGCAACGGGAGTTGCAGGAGCCGATGGTGTCATTGTGCAACTCCCGTTGCCACCTACGATTGACACCGCTCGTGTACTTTCTGCAGTACCACCGTCTCACGACATCGATGCTTTAAATCCAGACACGAGAGACATACTCTCGCCGGTCGTCGGTGCAATTCGTGAGATTCTTGCAGTCCACAACATCGTCCCCGAAAAAAAGCAGGTGACGGTCATTGGATGTGGTGCCCTCGTGGGACTTCCTGCACAAAAGTGGTTTGTAGCTGAGGGAGCGTACGTGAGTGTAGTGACCAAAGACACAACTGACATCGCCTTCTACACCCGCCCCGCAGACATTATT
>DALYES010000013.1:6712-13690 GCA_031972435.1 Minisyncoccota bacterium | reverse complement strand
CCGACCTCCTCACTCCCGACATGGTCAAAGAGGGGGTTGTTATTCTCGACGCGGGTACGACTGAGTCGGCGGGGGTTCTCCGAGGTGATGCCGATCCCCGATGTGCCGAAAAAGCCTCACTCTTCACCCCCGTTCCAGGTGGAATTGGCCCTATTACTATTGCGATACTGCTCCAAAACGTGCTCAATTGCTTGAAACATTCGTCGTAAGTGCTTGGAACGTCATAATGAGTATGGTACGGGCTTCATCGCATGGAATGTTTACACCATCCCGTACTTCACCCTACGCCACATATCGGGCGTTTTGTGACGGGTTCTCAAAAAAGTGAGGTATGGTATAGTGTTCTCCATATTAGTCTTTATTACTTAGGGAAGGTATGAGTCACGGAGAAAAAGAAAAACAGAGCACGGACGGATTCATTCGTGTCTTTCGTGCCACAGCAGTGATTGCGTGCGCTATTGCGCTCGGCTATTTTATATACAACAGTACCGTACACACTGATTCAAAATATCCATTCAAACTCGGTCTTGACCTTGCGGGAGGGAGTCATCTCGTGTATGAAGCTGATGTTTCATCCCTCAAACCATCTGAAGTCCCCGATCTCATGAATGTGCTCCGTGAAGTCATCGAGCGCCGTATCAATGTTTTTGGTGTTTCAGAACCCAATGTACAGGTTGAGCACAGTAGCGTGGTTGCTGAAACAAAAAAGGAACGACTCATTGTAGAACTCCCCGGTATTGCAGATGTGAACGAAGCAGTGAAGGAAATTGGAAAGACACCACTCCTCGAATTCAAGCTCGTTGATAAAAAAGCAATGGAGGATGCAAAAGCAGCGGGTCCTGATGCCGATCCCTCAACACTCAAAAATCCATACCTCGATACCGGTCTCACGGGACGATACCTCACCCGTGCTGAACTCGTCTTTGGACAGGGTAATGGGGGAGGGCTTTCAAATGAACCAATCGTGAGTATCACCTTTAATGATGAGGGAGCGAAACTCTTTGAAAAACTTACCAAAGAAAATGTGGGTTCTCAACTCGCTATTTTCCTCGAAGGTAACAAGATGTCATCTCCGGTTATCAATGAAGCAATTGGTGGAGGAAAGGCAATTATTTCTGGTAGCTTCACTCCAGATGAGGCGCGCGAGTTGGTGCGCAATCTCAACTTCGGCGCACTCCCGGTCGCCATTTCTCTCGTGAGTACACAAACTATCGGTTCATCGCTTGGCGACTCAGCACTCCACGCTGGCGTGTTTGCGGGTGTCATTGGTTTTGTCATTCTCTCCGTGTTCCTCATCCTCTGGTACCGACTCCCTGGGGTGGTCGCGGTCGTTGCGCTCGTAGTCTACGTGGTCATTATGCTCGCACTCTTCAAACTGATACCTGTCGTACTCACCGCAGCGGGTATTGCTGGCTTCATTCTCTCGGTGGGACTTGCGGTGGACGCCAATATTCTCATTGCAGAGCGTATGAAAGAAGAGCTCCGTGCGGGGAAGCACATGGATGATGCCATTACGGAGGGCTTCAGTCGCGCGTGGCTCGCCATCCGTGATTCAAACATCGCGCACATTATTGTGGGTGTCATTCTCTTCTGGTTTGGTACTGCACTCATCAAGGGATTTGCACTCGTATTTGGCGTTGGTGTGCTCGTCTCGATGTTTTCTGCAATTACTGTCTCTCGCACGCTCCTCCTCGCACTTCCTATTCGTGCTGAAGGAAAAATTAGTAAGTTTCTAATGAGCTCAGGTCTCTCACGATAAGTAATATGAATATCAAACAAAATCAACATCTGCTCTTCATTATCCCAGCATTCTTTTCTGTGGTATCTCTCATCGCAATCGGTATGTGGGGGTTGAAGCCTGGTATCGACCTTGCGGGGGGCTCAATGCTTCAGGTGTCGTATGAAAACCGTCCACAGGTAGAGGAGGTGAATGCAAAACTTGCAGAACTTGGATATGGTGAGATTCGTGTACAGGCATCAGGAGATAATGACTTCATGCTTCGCCAGCGAGAACTCAAAAACGATGAAAAAGTGAAGCTCATGGAAGCACTCAATACATTCGGTACCGCAACGGAAATACAATTTAATTCCGTCGGGCCCTCAATCGGAGCAGAGATTGTCGAGAAGTCATGGTGGGCAATCGCACTGGTATCACTTTCGATTATTACCTTTATCGCATTTGCATTTCGACATGTGTCGGAACCGAACACATCCTCCCAGGATGGTGTTCCTTCGTGGAAGTATGGGGTGATTGCGATTGTGACATTGCTCCACGATATTCTCATTCCTACAGGACTGTTTGCGTACCTTGGGTATGCTCGTGGAGCTGAGGTTGGAGTGTTCTTCATTGTGGCAATTCTGACGACACTTGGTATCTCCATCAATGACACCATTGTGGTATTCGATCGTATTCGTGAGAACCTTCGCCTCAATATCGAAAACCGTAAAAAGGAGGAATTCAAAGATTTGGTGTGGCGCAGTATCATGCAGACGATGGCCCGGTCTATCAATACGTCAGTGACGGTGGTGATTATGCTCCTCGCGCTCTTTGTGTGGGGTCCTGATTCTACCAAAGACTTCTCACTCACGCTTATTGTGGGTATGGTGGCGGGTACCTACTCATCAGTATTTCTCGCGAGTCCACTCCTTGTCTATGCTGAAACGTGGAAGAAGAAGGATACTAAAAAGTAGTCATGATAGTGGGAATTACGGGTACTGATGGAAGCGGGAAGGGTACGGTCGTCGACTATCTCGTGGTTGAAAAAGGATTCACTCACTACTCTGCGCGAGCTATTTGGATTGAAGAAATAAATCGTCGGGGTATAGAGACAACACGGGCGAATATGCGTATTGTTGCGAATGAAATGCGTGCAGAGCATGGAAATGATTTTCTCATTACGTACTATTTTAGAAAAATATATGAAGAAGGGACACAAAATGCAATCATCGAGTCCATCCGTGCAGTAGATGAAGCGATAACGCTGAAAAAAAATGGAGGAATTTTGATTGCAGTTGATGCAGACCAGAAACTTCGTTACGAGCGAGTACAGGAACGACGATCGGAAAGTGATACAGTTAGTTTTGAGCAGTTTGTTGCACACGAGGCACTCGAATCTGATGACCCTGATCCACATGGAATGCAAAAGTCGAAGGTAATAGCAATGGCAGACTACGTTATTACCAACAATGGGACGCTCGACGAGCTTCACGAAAAAATAGAAACAGTGTTTCAACAAGTATGAAAATTCCCCGGAGGCCAAAGGCCTCCGGGGAATTTTCATACGGACGCACACCCCGCACCAGAATGCCGATGTGATCATTTTGAACAATGGAGATTTAGCTGAATGAATAGAGAGATAGAGAAGATAGTTCAACAGTGCTAGTCCCAATCCATAATTCCAATGAGCCCAAGTGGGTGATAAAATGGATGGTATGAAAAAATCATTACGTCGTATTGGAAATGTGCTCGTGACATTGAGTATCACGGGGCTATTTTTTGGTCTCTTGAGCTCGTTATCATTTCAGTGTGGGAGTGGTACAGAGGGATGTCTGGCAAATGTGTATTGGGGTGTTCAGTATGACACTCAGTACGCGTCAGACATGATGACTGCAGTAACAACATCAGCAATCCCAGCTACAAGTTTTGAGTGGACTCTGTTTATCCAACTCGTGAGCGGGTACACACTCCTCATTGCGGTGGGTATACTCATTGCACTCGAATGTGTTGAATTACACTACATACGCAGAGCACTCCACCTTCGTTCAAAATTCCGATTCCGTTTATTTTAGTGTGTTTGAGAAACAGAGTTACATCAAAAAATAAAAATGATGTTTCATCAATTTTCAAACAACCTAAACATTTTTCATCAGAATGCCGATATACACGCACAATTGCACTTGTACAAAAAGTGCCATGATACAATACATGCACTATGAAGGAACATTTCAGTGGAGAAGGAGTAAAACCATCAAGAGCAGGACAACGAAGAGGTAAATGGAAAAACGGGGGCACTATACCCGTTGAGCCACATACTATTGTCCTTGATGTACCTGAACCTGTTGATACTCCTGTCCACGATGAAATACCTGCTGGTGAAATTCAGGAAGGTGAAGAACAGGTGTCAAACTTTGCATATTTTGATATTCCAAAAGAACAGCTTGATGCAATAGCAGACTTACTTCAAAAACCAGGGGATTTGGTCAGAACTCCAACACCGGTCCTCAATGCGTTACGTGCGGCTGGATTTACAATTGAGACAGTTAAAAAAGGAGAAAATAGAGAGGGGGAACGAGGTGATGTGTTGAAACTTTCTCTTGAGAGTGATGATGCAATATATGATTTTGGAGAAATGACGACACAACAAACGGTAAATAAACTTAAAGAAGTGGTGAATGCACAATACGCAAGAACTACATTGGACACCCTTAGTAAAGAGAGTGTACAACCTACTCCGGAACCAGCAGCTCCCACAACAAGACAAAAGAAACCAGTACGAGGTATGGAACCCTCGGTTACAGCTGAGCATATACAAGCAACCGAATTTCCAAAAATTCCCGACAATCTCCTTCAAGAAATAGAATCCATTCTTCAGGAGGATACGTATGTTAATACTCCACCACCACTCATTCATGCTATGCGCGCGCTTGGATTTACTGAAAAGAGGATCGGTGAGGGGACACCAGATAAACGAGGGAGTAGACACATTTTCTTTAGAACAGAGAAGAAGAGCGTCATGACGACGAAACAGGTTATCGCATTTCTCCGTGGAGTGGTAGAAAAACAAAAGGCAAAGAATGTAGGAAAAGAGAGAACATCAAAAAATAAAAAAACACCAAAAGCTTCGCCAGTACCACCACAAGATGAAAATATTCCAACCATACCTGTGGAGACTGTCCAAGAAGAACTTCCTGTAGGAGAAGAATTACAAGCTGATACTCATGAAATTCCCAAACCACTGGAAGGGGAAGTGATTGAAAATGCAGACATCGTGAGGGGGAATACGTTTGTTCCAAAAGATCAAGGAGTTGAAGATGTGACAATACTCCACGAAATCCCAAAACCACACATTGGTAAATCATCAGAATCCGTTAAGGAACAGTTTTTCGATACTCGTTTTATCGAACGTTTTGGTATTACCAAAGAACAGTGGGAACAGATCCCTGGACATGAAAAACTCACAGAAGGACAACAAAAACTCGTGTTTGAGAATATGCGCGAGTTTACTGAACGCGATACTCCATATATAAAAGGTGCATGGCAGGGAATTAAATCAAAACTTGGTGTAAAACCTGATAGCGAAGAGTACCTCCCCATACTCACACAACTTGTACATAGTTCTGCACTGAATGGGCCAAAAGTCCACGAAGAGAACGGTGAGCTTCTCACAGATCTTGTGGGAATAAAGATAGAACGCCAAAACAAAAAAGAGTGGAAGAATATTTTTGATTCGCTCAATCGTGCTGCACATCACCTGAGTAAAACCCCCGCATCATGGTTGGAAGACGGTATCGGCACCCATAGTGCACAAGAGTCAGGAGCCATGTCTTTTTTGAAAAACCGATTTTCTCCTTCGCGCAAACGGTACAATGAGTACCGAGAAATACAATCTTCATATGAGGCATCAAAAAAGGAATTGAGTCGTGTACTGAAGGAGGCAGGGAACGAACCAGGCGTTATCGCTGCAAAGCTCGTTGATATTGACAAAAACGTCTACGCACTCCAATTCCAGCAGACTTCCCCCGATGCGGTGGAGGAAATCAAAAATATACCTGATATGGGCATGTGGAGAGAGATTGGAAAATCCTTTTTCAAAGGTTCAAATCTCGGGTATTTGAGTGCTGGATTTGTGGGGCGTACGGCGCTTGCTGGCGTGATGGGGGTTTTTGCAGCACCGACGGTGAGTGCAGCTATCGCCGGAACGCGCTCATGGAATCGTACTGCTGCAGAGCTCCGTGAGCGCGATAGGGCTGCGCGCACGGGGACGCGAGACACCTCAAAAGAAGCACTCAATATCGTGAGTGCAGAAATGACGATTGATATTGGCGGTGAGAAACGTGAGGTGGGTGTCACACAGAAACTTCAAAAATTACTCGATGAGTATCAAGAGTTGAATACTAAAGAGGATTCAATGTCCCCACAAGATTTTCAGAAAGCAAAAAATACGATACTCAATCATATGAGAGCTCGGGTATCATACGTCGAGGATAAACAGCGATTGAACCGCATCAGCTATGGAAATAAAGAGGAACACGCAGTTCAGATGACAAAACTCTATGAGACACTTGCTTTCGCAAAGATCATTCTGGCAGATCAATACAACGTCGAAGAGAAAAGTGCACTCGAAGAAAAGCTTGGGAAAGTACTCTATCAAAGAGAGAATGTAATGCAGAAGAAAAGGAGAACTCTCCAAGTAAAGAAGGTTGCTTGGAACGCGCTTCGTGCAGGTGCGTTTGCAACTGCCGGTGGCTTGCTTGCACGAGAAGCACAGGAAATGGGTCTGGGAGAAAAACTCGAAAAACTTTTTCAAGAAGGAGAAGTAGAGAAGCTCACGGAACAATTTACGGTATCGATGACTTTTCCTGAAGAAGCAAAAAATACATTTGAAGCGTACACGATACAATCAGGCGATACCCTCACGAAGATACTCAAAGAACAGATGCCGGAGATAAAAGATATCGGTCCGGGACAGGCACAAAATAACGCACTCGCAAACATCATTCGTGTTTTGTCTCCTGAAGAAATGCAGAGTATTGGCTTGCGGAGTGGCAATCCAAACCTCATCTATTCAGGTGAGAAAATCGATATGGAAGCGCTCCATAAAATTATTGAGTCACACAAATCGGTTATTGATAGAGCAGTAGAGCGATTCGGAGTTCCGGTGAATGTAGTTGAAAAGGCTACAGAAAATACATCAGTTTTTGCAACAGATGCGACTGCCACACCATTTGTCCCAGAGAATCCACAGATACCTCTCAACC
>DALYES010000013.1:5292-6702 GCA_031972435.1 Minisyncoccota bacterium | reverse complement strand
AATTATGAGTCCAGTTCGAGAATGTACAGTACAGAGGTCGAACGCATTCGCACAACAATTTTCAAAGGGGCACAAAATGACGTCGGCAGGTGGATACAGCGATACCCTGGAATAGGTCCACTCGAAGCAACAAAAGCAGGAATTGTGGAAGGTCATTTTAAGAACCTACTTGGAAACAAATGGAGCAGTGTCAATGGAATGAGTGTTGAAAGTTTTCTCTACAGGGGCGCACGTCTTTCTATAAAAAATCCCGAAAGGACTATGTTTGAATTTCGTACGCTCATGGAAACTGTCGCTAAACCTCCCATGAATGTAGTGCCAAAATCTGGAGAAAAAATCCAAGACTTCTTGGAACGAGCAAGTGCAGTGTATGCACAAAAAGGAAGCATACTCCCTTCGGAAAATCTCATTCGAAAAATTGATACATACTACCAACCCCGCGCAAATTGGATATAGGATGAGTTTACAGTGCCGGTCGAGAGCAACGCTCTCGACCGGCATGTTTTGTATAGATACAAAACATTTTGTGCGCGACCAAGATTTTATGAGTGAATTCTCGTTCCAATAAAGGCTTTCCCCTCAAGGTATTTCTCAATCTCTTCCACTCGTTCGCCGTTTATAATGGTCACCTCGAGTCCGTGTGATTGTGCAGCGCGTGCAGCAACTGGATCAAAGGGGGAAGAGAGCCCAGGGTTCCACTCGGTTGGGATGAGTTTTATAAATTCAGGCCAACAGACAGTTTCAATTTTTTGTGCATCGGGATTTTTGCGCGGGTCATCAGTGTACACATAGTCAATATTGGAGAGGTTCATCACTTTCATTGCGCCCACATTGACCGCAATCTGTACTGCGCGGAGGTCGGTGGATGCACCAGGACGATAACCAGCAGCGATGATGAGCGATGTACTCTTTGGTATATCCATAATCTCATCAGGATTAGTCACCATGACGGGATGCGCTAAATCTCTAAAAATAGTGCGGAGGAGATGACCATTCAGGCGAGTAGCATGAATACCCATCCAGTCGAGGTCTTCAGGGTCGAGCTCTGATACTGACGCTGCTGCATCTTGGTATCTCCGTGCGGTGCGTCCTCCTCCCGCGATAATAATAAACCGTCTCTCATGGACGGTAATCTGCTGTTCGATAAGACTTTTAAGAGATGTGAGGAAGTGTGTGTCGATGGCATCAGGTACGATGAGGGAACCCCCCACCGACATAACGACTGTTTCGTGTGTAGACATTAGGAGACAGTGTATCGTGTAAAACTGAAATACTCAACCGATACCGTATGATAGTATTAAATCATGAAGCAAAAGAAAATTTTCTCTCAAGGGTTTACACTTATAGAAATTCTTCTCGTTATCGCAATTATTGGTATTCTTGCTACTGTCGTACTCCCTTCGCTCAAGA
>DALYES010000013.1:2062-5282 GCA_031972435.1 Minisyncoccota bacterium | reverse complement strand
CAGGCAGAATTGAGCTCGTTGAATACCGTTTTCCAACAATTGTATAATGACACGACGAAGTATCCGAATGGTGATATTAGCGAATGTCGGACTACACTACCTGCAAATAATGAAATTGACCTTTCAACTGCTAACGCAGGACTGGTCGCAAACGGCCTTTCGTGGGCAGAGTGGAATGGCCCGTACATCGCTGATGTGAACGATCCATGGGGGAACCCCTATTACCTTGATGAAGACTACCAGTGCATGGCTGCTACGGAGGGATGTAAGGGTGTTGCTGATGCAGGTGCTGATTCTAGTGTCATTGTGTCATGTGGACCAAATGGGGCAGTATCAGGAGGTTCATGTACCTATGACGATGACAATATTGTGTACAAACTCTGTAATTAAAATCTGTAATTAAAAAAGAGAATCTTGAGTGTGCCACGCTCTTTCTTTAGTAAGTCACACGAGTCCGAGCTCATGCGGGGGGAGGGGGGGGAGAGGTTTACAAGAAAATATGCACAATGACTTCACAAAAAATAGTACAGTTAACTGTACTATTTTTTGTGAAGTCAGATTAGAAATTTTCATATGTCTGAATGTGTACGTTAGTGTTGCTGTATGAGAATATACAGTACCGAAACCTAAGGATGTACGTCAAACTCGATCTAAAACAAATGAGAGGGAATTAAGTAATCAACAAGGAGAGTTTGGGGTAAAGGGGTCGTCTCAAAGGTCACCTCAAGGCGACGCCTTGAGGTGTTTGCAGGGGGCTTGACAAAATTTTAAACATCTGTATACTACTGTCAGTTCTGTTGGAGCGGGGTTTCAATTTTTTAACATTGATTCCCGATTCCCCGTTTCGGCGGGGCATATCTTTCAGTGCAGATTTTGCACCGAAATCAATCCAACTTGTTCAGGAGAAAATCATGAAAAAAGCTTTGGCTTCTTTGATAGCTATCACCGTCGGCTTCCTGTCGGCACCCGCCTTCGCAACCTGCGTCAGTGGCTGCGTTACACCTCCGCCTCCGGCACCCACAGCAACCGAGTTCAACGTCTTAGGTTGGTCAAGTACCCAAGTTATGAGCGGCGCGGTCTTTACCGGCCAGAAAGGTGGCAGTTACGCCAACCAAGAAGGCTTCTCAGGCGCTCGCGTGCTTGTGAATGCCGAAGGTACCGGCTGTGGTTTCAACTGTGGCAATGTGCACTCTCAGATCGAAGCCTTTGCACAGCAAACAGCCCAGAGCGGTAGCTGGGGCCAGTCCGCTGGTTCCAATCAGCCGGTCACCGCTGTTGGAGTCACTCAAGCTGGCGTCAATGCTGGCTTTGGTATCTTCAAGAAGTAATCCGCGCATCCTCGGGACCAAATGGTCCCGAGGGAAAAGTCTCAGCGATTGCTGAGCAAAGGTCGCATCACGCGACCAAAACCGCCGTTTCTTCAATGAGATGGCGGTTTTTTCTATGTAATTTTCGATAATCCCCCCGAGGCAAGGCCTTCGGGAGACTCTGGGCAAGGTCGTCCAAATGCTTGCTTTTTTTCTAAAGTATGGTAAAATAGTCAACAGCGGTACAGGACGCATCCTGCGTTCCTTGACAACTACGAAAGGAAAAAAAGATGAAACTTGCAATAGCGCTTCTCTGCGCGCTCTTTTTGCTCGGCGCTCAAAGTGCCGTTGCAGGAGGTTGCGCAAAGGGGAAGGGAGGATGTGTCAAGACGACACTTGTCCCGACCCCGGTCGTGGAAGAAAAACCACTCCTCCCGAAGAAAGAATGTGTTTGGGTGGAGCGGAAGACGATGTCGACGGAACCGAGTCGTTTGTACTCGATTACACCGATGCCCTTCGAAAACTGCGGGTGTTGTGGCACAACGCAAACGTACATGCCAGGGACGACGTATTATCGTCCCGAGCAAAAAATCAGCGGTGTGGTCATTACGACCGACTGCGAATAAACAACCAATTTTCCAAGGAGATTCAAATGAAAAAGATTGCAAATGTTTTATTCGCAGTTCTGGCCATGTTTTTGTCGGCATGCACCATCATCCCGCCAATTGCTAGGACTGAAAGCAATTCGGCGAAGCAGGAGACGATGATTACGTCGCCCCTTGTTGACGGGACAACGGTCACAACCGCGATTGTCGACTTCCAAGAAATAAACCCAAAGACGGGAGAAAACTCAGGTGTGTGGAAGCGCACTGTCCAGGTGTTTCAGAACTTACCCATCTTGGGCGAGGTCACCAAGGCAATCGCTGGTACGGTTCCGGCTGCAGCAACGCAAGGCCTTTTTGGTCTCGAAATCGCCAAGAAGAATGATGAACGCTGTGCAAACGGTAACTGTGGTGGCACGATCATCCAGAACCTCAACCGCAATGAAGCGGGCGCACTTTCCAATTCGGAAAGCAACGCCGGTGCGTCTGTTCGTATGAACGGTAGTACCTGTACCGGTGGATGTCTGGCAAAGTAAGCAACAAGCAGCGACGGGCGAAGCCCACCGCTGCAAACTTTCAAAAAGGAAAGGAAGAAGACGTGAAAACTGTGAAAAGTTTGATGGTGCTGGTTGCGACACTCGTCTCATTTGCGGCCCTTGCTGCGGATGTACGGGTGTTCCAAAAGATGTCCGGGGAATCTTTCCCGGTCT
Source organism: Minisyncoccota bacterium (assembly GCA_031972435.1). Classification (GTDB taxonomy): domain Bacteria; phylum Patescibacteriota; class Minisyncoccia; order Phycocordibacterales; family UBA918; genus Damh-18. Next base: position 2,663 of record DALYES010000013.1, on the reverse strand, counting down.
TCAAAGAGAGCCTCGAAAAACAGGGCCTCCTCCAGGAAGAGAACGGCATCCAGTTTTTCAGCACGAAGGTGCTGTCCGCTGCGGCTTGCGACTTTGGGAAAGACAACCCCAGTGTTGCGTCGCTACATCAGAAATATGGCGGTAACGAGAGATGTCAAGGTATCTTCCGCGCACGCAATAATCTCGATGACACCATAACGATCGACGACTTCCGCGCAAAAGGCCAAGGTGTCGGCTTTTGGCTCGCAGACATTCCTGCTCCGCAATCAGCGGCGCAGGAAGCAGGGAGTGTCGCCGGCGTGGATCCCAGAGAGTTGCAGGCCATGAATCAACGGCTTGAGAAACTCGGGCGGGAAATCGCCAGGGTCGCGGCTACCTCAAAAGTAGCCGATGCCAAATTGGCCGACCAGGCCAAGGAGCGTATGGCCGAGATTGGCGCAGAAGTTGCGTCGATCAAAAAGCAACTTGACGGGTTTGCTCACAAGGCAAGTACCGATGAGGTTGCACGCGTGGTCGGAGGTCTTCAAGATTCAATCAACAGAATCACGAGGCAAGTTGAGGGGGTCCAAGGATCGCCGATACTGAAGTTCGGGAATGTCGT
>DALYES010000013.1:0-2052 GCA_031972435.1 Minisyncoccota bacterium | reverse complement strand
GGCAAGCACAGACGAAGTTGCTTCTGACGTCGCAAAGCTCCAGAAGACCATCGACGAGCTCGCGGACAAAGTTAAAGCGGTCCAAGGATCGCCGATTCTAAAGTTCGGCAACGTCGTCATTGTCGCGGTCGGAGCACTCGGAGCACTTGTGCTTCTTGCCCTCGGCTTGGGCGCCATCAATCATTGGCGGGTAACGTCAGTGAAGAAGGAGGCGGCCGCAACGAAGTCTGAGGTTGGCAAAATCCGCGAGGATGTCGCCAACAATGCTCAGGCCATTGCAGAGGTCGATGAACGGGTAACAGGGCTTGAAAAGGACCTCTTCCCGGGCAACACCCTGGTGATGTCGAAGGAGGACGCGACCCTCCTGATTGGGAAATTGGGCTCCCTCGCTGTTGGAGACGAGCATACGCACCTCTGTCGATTGGAAGACGGTACTCAGTATCGTGTCCTGTTCACTCGGCAAAAGGGTGAGTACGTCACCATCAAGGGGATTGCGGACCAACAGGAAAAGAATCTTGTTGGGATTCGCAATGTACCGACCCGCCTCCGCCTCGCCGCGAAAAAAGGGCAATTCACCGACAGGTGGATGCTCGCGGCAGTGGCGTAACGAGATGAGGTGGCCAACCGAAGGTTGGTCACCTCGCTCATCTACATCGAGTATGTAGAGATAAACAAAATCAACAAAGATTGAGAATGTTCATCTCTACATATTCCTACCACCTCTGGCGATTGACTGGTTGTGGTAGATACGAAATCGTGTCAGGACAGAATTTCAGCACGAACGTGACTGAATTACTGCCAACGTAGTGACTACGAGCGACCACCTTTGGCATTTGACCAACTGTGGCGACACCTATTCATTATGTAAACACACAACTTCCTTTCGTAGAAAAGTTCTATAAATCTCTTCACGATTGCGTGAAGAAGTAAGCCCCACTCTACGTGCGGGCTTTTTTGCAATTTTATGAATATGTGTTATAATCTAGTTCATTGTTCTTTTCATTAATTCTGAGAGGAGGCCATCATGGTCATAGTCAAAAGACTCATCGTGTGGCTTTCAGCCACACTGGTACTCGCGGGATGCTCGACCACGGCTTCTATTCAGGGACCGTATAAGATATTCCCGAGTTCGAAAACACAGTCGGTGCAGGCAATTGCGCCAACTGTCGTACCTTCACCAGCAACAACAAAAAATTACCAGTACGGAAAATTTACTGTTGTTGTAGACGAAGACGGAAGTCAGAAAGTGGTGGGAGGAGAGTTTGTCCCACCACCCCGAATACCAGTTGCTTCAAAGGCAGAGCATGTCATCCTTGTCAATTACACGACGAATGAACTCATGTACTACCGGCGTATGGCAGATGGTACCTATGAGCCCATCATCGGCTACGCCGTGATGACGCCACATGAAAGTGTTCTTCCAAAAGAGGTGGTGCGGGGTAAAGTGCTTCGCATTGTCGAAAAGCCAACGTGGTGCCCAAAGGTTGGTGGTACGGTTCGTCAGGCAAATCCAGATTTGCCTGGATGTATGCCACATGGCCACCCCCTGAATGCTATGGGTGATTGGCGTTTCGATATGACTTGGGACGCACCAGGGTGGGAACTGAATAAACTCCATGGTGTTGAAGGATACTCCAAGGGAGCGTTCTGGACAGAGAAAACCCATGGGTGCATTCGTCTTACCAATGACGCAATCAAGCACCTTATCGACCTCCTCGGACCTTCTGCACTCAAAGAGGGGATTGAAATCATCGCCTTCAATGGGTCTAAAATCTCCGAAAAGGCACTGCCTAAAGTTGGAATTACTGCCGACTAGGCAAAAATTCATCTAAAAGGCACGGCCGTCGCTCACCAGCGACGGCCTTTTCTATGATTTTCCACTATAGCCCCTTGCAAATTATCAATGCATCTGTATAATGCTTGTCATTGTTCATCGGGAGTGTACATCGGCTTTTTTCTGCGCTCTGCGCACAGAAAAGTTCCTGTTGCTCTCGAACGAGGACATATGTCGTTTGATAATTGAATACGTACATATGATGAAGCAACATCGTA
>DALYES010000012.1:0-14022 GCA_031972435.1 Minisyncoccota bacterium | reverse complement strand
GGCGACGCGTTTGATACAGAGCTTCACAGCATTCAGAGCCAGTACTCGCTTCTGAAACACAAGGCGAATACTCAATTTGAGACCATGACGGCACTTCGTGAAACCAACAGTGCTATGCTCTTCACCAAGCAAAATGAAGTTATTAAAACCCTTACAACACTGGCATTTATCACATTTCCACTTGCACTCTTGAGTTCAATTTTTGGTATGAACACTCAAGAAACACCATTCATTGGTGAACCCTATGATTTTTGGATTATCATAGCCATTATGGGTACTGTCGGGGTCGCACTCTATTTTATCTTTAGGAAGAAGGGGTGGATGTAGGAACACTTCTCTCAAAGGTGCTATCTTTGATTGTTTTTGATACACTACTCATATTCGTCACTGTTACGTTTCACCATGAGCTTTTACAATTTTTTCTCTCACAAAAAAACTATTGAACACCCTCCAATCTACTTTTTTAATTCTGCGTCTCGAAAAAAAGAAGTATTTACGTCGCTAAAACCAGGAGTGGTCACCATGTACTCCTGTGGTCCGACCGTGTACGACCACATTCACATAGGTAACCTACGGTCATTTTTACTTGCAGACCTCATTAAACGTGTCTGTCTGTACAATGGCTATCAGGTAAAACATGTCATCAATTTTACTGACTTCGGTCACCTCACCGACGACGGTGACGAGGGTGAAGACAAAATGATGAAAGCGCTGAAGCGCGAAGGCAAACCAATTTCTCTCTCTGCCATGCGTGACGTTGCCGATGTGTACATGAAGTCATTCAAAGATGATAACGATGCATTTCGAAACATTCGACCAACAAAGTACACCCCCGCGAGTGAGTATGTCCGTGAGCAAATTCGACTCATTCAAACGCTGTATGAAAAGGGATATGCATACGAAACGAGCGATGGTGTGTATTTTGACATCAGTAAATTCCCTGCGTACGGACTTCTGGGCAACATCAATGTACAGGAGTTGCAGACTGGCGCACGGGTGACCGTCAACTCAGAGAAACGCCACCCCGCTGATTTTGCCCTGTGGAAGAAAGGGCTCTTGGGATGGGAGAGTATGTGGGGCAAGGGGTTCCCGGGATGGCACATTGAGTGTACTGCAATGATTTTTACCACACTCGGTAAGCAGATTGATATTCATACTGGTGGTGAAGATCTCATGTACACACACCACAATGGCGAAATCGCACAAGCTGAGTCAGTGACGGGAAAAAAGTACGTTTCATACTGGCTCCACAATGCGCACCTCAAAATCAACGACACAAAAATTGCAAAGTCACTCGGCTATGGATAGGGGCTTCTCACCGCTCGTGTATCGCTACTGGCTCCTCACCGGCCACTATCGCTCTTCGATGAACTTCACCTTTGAGGCGCTCGATGCGAGTAAGCAGGCGCTCTTTCGTTTGCGGAGGTTTGTATTTGAGGAGTGCAAAAATGTGTCAGGGGCGATAAACGAGTCGTATCGCGAGAAATTCCACACCGCCATCAATGATGACCTCGACACCGCAAAAGTGATTGCGCTCATGTGGGAAGTGGTAAAAGATACCGCGCTCACGAATCCCGATAAGGTCGCAACCCTCCGTGAGATGGACTCAGTCATTGATATCGGGCTCTCTGATGAGCCGAGTGATGTGGTCCGTGAACTCGGCATTGTGACGAGAGAAGAAATTCCAGAGGAGATTCAAGAACTCCTCGACAAGCGAGAAATTGCACGCGCGACGCACAACTGGAGTGAAGCGGACTATTTGAGAGAAGCAATCAATCTCAAAGGGTACTCCATCGAGGACTCACCCCAGGGACAAAAAATCTCTAAGGCCTCATAAACGAAAGTCGCCTGATAAGGGCGACTTAGATTGTGCGCGTGCGTATATGCACTACATGAGTATGTGGTAGAGCACCGGAAGTGACAAGAGTATCGTCACGACAGGGGGTAGAAATCTTGAAAACCGAGAAAGTGGGGGTCTCCCTGAGTTACTCAAGATGAGATTACCAACCATCAACAAAGCGCACATAAGTACAAAATTCCAGTTCATGACGAATCTCCAAAGGACAGTGATTTCCAAAGAATACCTGAAACTGTAGGATTTTCAAGTTATCTAGCATACAACAATAACTATAATTCAATACACTTCACACTATCCACCGAATCCCCACTGTCCCCTTTTTGACTTCCCTGTAACCGTTTGTGATACAATGCTCCCACTATGGAAGACACCCGAGATGACACACGCACGACAGGCACAAAGAGCAGGTTGCTCCGCATGCCACCCCAAAACCTCGAAGCCGAGCGCGCGCTCCTTGGAGCAATCGTTTTGAAATCTGAGGTCATGCACGATGTCTCGGTTACGGTTCGCCCTGAGTCATTCTATGCTGATAAGCACCGCGAGATATACCGTGCGATTCTCGACACCTTCATGCATGGCGACCCTATCGACATTCTCTCAATCACCACAAAGCCGAAGTCACGGAGCCTACTCGAACGCACGGGTGGTGCTGCGTACATCACCGAGCTCGTAGAGTCTGTACCCGCGGCCGGCAATGCCCTCTACTATGCAGAACTGGTACAGAACAAATCAATTCTTCGTGGACTCATCAATGCTGCCGACGAAATTGCCGAAATTGGCTACTCAGATCCAGAAAACATTGACGGCGCGATGGACGACGCAGAGAAAAAGATATATCAGGTCACCAATGCACCAACTACACAGAAGTTCACCCCCATCGGAAGTTCCCTTACCGAAGCGTGGGATAGGTTTGAAAAACTCAATTCCTCTGAAGATATGCACCGTGGTGTTCCCACAGGATTTACTGCACTCGACAACGTCCTTGCAGGGCTCCAAAAATCCGACCTCATCATCATTGCTGCACGTCCCTCAATGGGAAAGACCACATTTGCGCTCGACATAGCCCGCAACGCAGCACTCCAACACAAGGCTTCAGTGGGAATCTTTTCTCTCGAGATGAGTGACCAGCAGTTGGTCGACCGTATGCTCGCTGCGGAAGCGGGTGTGGATTCATGGAAACTCCGCACAGGAAAACTCCGCACCGACAGTGAATTTGAAGCGGTACAATCTGCAATGGCGCGTCTCGCAGAGGCGCCTATCCACATTGACGACCAACCCGGTAACAATATCCTCAAGATGCGCTCATCAGCACGCCGACTCAAAAATGAGCACGGTCTCGACCTCCTCATCGTCGACTACCTCCAGCTCATGAGCCCAACCTCGAGCAAGGTGAGCGACTCCATGGTACAGCAGGTCACCGAAATCTCTCGTTCGCTCAAAATACTCGCACGTGAGCTCGACGTACCGGTCATTGCCCTCTCACAGCTCTCACGTGCCGTCGAACAGCGCGGGGGCAAGCCACGACTCTCCGATCTTCGTGACTCTGGTTCTATTGAACAGGATGCAGACGTCGTGATGTTCATTCACCGAGAAGACAAGATCAACAAAGAATCAGACCGCACCAACATCGCAGAAATACTTGTCGAAAAGCACCGTAATGGTCCCGTGGGCTCAGCAGAGCTCTACTTTGATGACAAACATGTGCGCTTTATTAGTTTGGATACACACCACACCGTCGGCGTTGACCGTAATGACTTTTAATCCATGACTGCGCTCGAATCCCTCATAAAACATTTTGAACACTTCCCCGGTATTGGTTCACGCCAAGCGAAGCGTTTTGCATTTCACCTCCTCACGCTCCCCCCACACGAGACTGCCGAGCTTGCGGAACTCATTCGCACCATTCGCACACAGGTGATGACATGTCCTTCGTGTGCACGTTTCCATACACAGAAGAGTAGTGACCAGACCTGCGGTATCTGCCATGGCGCACAACGTGACCAGAGCAAACTCACTGTCGTGGAGCGGGATTCTGATATAGATGCAATCGAACGGAGTGGTATGTATGATGGGCTCTACTTTGTCCTTGGTGGTACCGTTCCCCTTCTCGATTCACAGGATGTGAAGAAGCTTCGCGGTGGGCAACTGAAGCACACGGTGGAAGAACGAGCCCCGCAGGGACTCAAAGAAATTATCCTCGCGTTTGCAATCAATCCTGATGGTGAAAATACCGGACGGTACGTAGAGACGCTCCTTCGACCTCTTGTTGAACAGTATGAGATTGCAGTCACACACCTTGGTCGAGGTCTCTCAACCGGCTCGGAACTCGAGTACGCTGACCCAGAAACTATAAAAAATGCACTGAAAAACAGGGGGTGACACACGACCCCGAGACGCTCCGCGTCTCGGGATACACTCACCTATACTATCTAACACGTCGTCCAAAGAAAAAGCCCAGCTCGTGTAAACACGTTCTGGGCAATTTTTGGGGCAATTCGCTCTCTCATCACTCGCTCATTCTGGATCTGGTTGCGTAACCATCATCTCGCCTCGAACAAAAGCCGAGGAAGATGAACACTGCGACCGGGACGCTAAAGACGAAAGACTCAACATCGAAGAGGACGATGCCGAAGTACAAAACAGTTGCACCGCTCACTCCGAATCCGAGCAACGCGACCGAAAAAATGAACAATGTGTTGACACCGTTCATGTCGCGCTCAATAAGTCTCGGAGACACGACCTTATCAATCTTCTGGCTCTCAAATACAAGCCAGATAGCGATGATAATTGCCACAATATACATAATCAGCATTTGAATCTCCTTTTTGTGCGTTAAACATCAAAAAACTGCCGAAAATTATTGTACCATGCGTATAAATTTTGTCTATAGCCCTATTCAGCAACATACACAGGGTAACCCTAGACAAACACATGTTTAATACATGTCAATACATGTCGATGGGTTTACAAAAACCGCCACGATTTTTGTCGCGGCGGTTTTGCTTTTCCAAATACAATTTACTTGAGTGCATCTATCTTTACCTGTGCATACTTCTGGCGGTGTCCAATGCGACGATCACGATTGCTCTTTGCCTTGTAGCGAACAATGTGGATTTTCTCGCCTTTCTTTTCCTTCTGGTAGGTTGCCTTGACCTTTGCCCCCGCAATGTACGGTGCACCAATGGTGGTGTCAGAACCATTGTCAACCATGAGTACCTTATCAAATTCGATAGAATCTCCTTCCTTGAGGTCACCGAGAAGTTCCACTTCGAGCACGTCGCCGACGCATACCATGTACTGCTTTCCACCCGTCTCAATAATGGCGAATTCTTCTTGCTGTGTTGTTTCTTTCTCGTTTTTCATAATGTCGGGTGATTGTACAAGAAAAGCATAAAAAATGCAACATTTGGGATATATCGCATAAAAACGTCATAACTTATGAAAAAGTTCGTCAAATTTTGGTCTACCGTTTGTATACCTCTTCTTTAAATATTTTTGCCGAAACCAAAATTAGTTGTAGAATATTTATATTCAAGTTCTTTTAAAATTGGGGGAAAAGACATGCGTAAAATATGTGCGTTTTTGGCTCTCTTATTACCCAGTAGTGAATGTCTCGCTGGAAATCCCTGTAGTACACACAAGGAATGTTTGGAATATGTATTCACAATTCCTGGACGTGCATATTGCATGAAAAAAGGAGGGTTCAAGTATATGTTTGTCAAAAAGCAAAAAGTTATTCCACGCATCACATACGTTTGTAACAATGGAAAAAATTTTCATTTACCACATTATTAAGGAATATGAAAATGAAAACGCTTTCAGTATTTCTCTTCTATGTATGTACGTATGCAACAGCGTTTGGATACCCTGTATTCCATGGATATACATCAATACAAATACTTGAGATGGAAAATATTGAGTTTTGTAAAGATGCGGGAGGGATAAAAACGTTTGCTGTGCGGTACGACTACAACGAAATCTACGTGTACTATCTTTGCAACAACACTGATGATATGCACGTCTATCAACTACCACTCAAAGATCCTATCAAATATAGAATCAAAAAACCGCTGGTGGCCTCGGCATGACTTACTCACAGTGTCTAAAAGGGCGCGGATCACAATCCGCGCCCTTAATATGTAAATTCATAATTTTCAATTTTTCTCTCCTACTCTACTTGCTGTGGCTTGTCGAGTGCTATCGCCTCAAAATCAATACTCCCATCGGTGATTTTTGCTACGTCTTTGTCTACTTTGCCAAACTCTTTTTGCGCAGCATTGTAGTGGTTGACTGTGGTGCCGAGAGAGATTCCGACTTTCTTGAAGTAGTCATCATATGCCTTGAGGTGTCTCGAGAGCCCCTCCACGTGCTTCCCTATCTGCTTTGCTGATTCCTCAATCTTAAACGCGCGGAACCCATAGAGAACCGACTGCAGGTACGCCGCGAAGGTGGTCGGCGACACAATAATGACATTTTTGTCTTTGTACGCGTAGTCAATGAGCGAACGGGTGTTCACCTTTACTGCACCCACCTCATTGACGAGGAGGTCGTAGTAAATCGCCTCAGCGGGAATGTACATGAACGCAAACGGGAGTGTGCCGTCCTTTGGCCTGATGTACTTCGCTGTTTCATCGATGCGCTTTTTGAGGTCATTCTTGAATTCTTTTTCTAATTCTTCTTTACGCTCGGGATTGGTCTCATCGACGAGACGGCGATAGTTGTCGAGAGAAAACTTTGCATCCACCGGTATCATGCCATCTTTCGTCATGATGACCGCGTCCACCGCATCACCTCCAGGGAAACCGTACTGGAGCTTGTACGCGGTTGCGGGGAGCATGTTTTCGAGTGCGAGCTGGAGTGATGCTTCACCGAGGTTGCCACGTTGCTTTTGGTGCGTGAGAATTTTTTCAAGATTTTGCAACTGGTCTGCAATCGTGAATACTTGCTTTGACGATTCGGACACTTCGGTCACTCCCCTCACCACATTGCGCAGTTGCTCATTCACCTCTTTGTTGATTTCTTGAATGAGTTCCCTACTCTCCCGAAACTGCGCGCGCGCACCTTCTTGCATCACCTTGTTGCTCTCACCCATGCGCTCATTCATCGTGCGGGTGAGCTCGGCGAGCTGTTGCTGGAGCATGAGGAGCCCATCCGAGGAGGTGTCTTCTTTCTTCTCCTCTTGTTTAAAGAAAAAGACGTACCCTAAAATCCCCACAATAGCGAGGAGAAGTATAAAAATGGCAATTTCAATTGTATTCATGGGTGTATTCTACCATGCGTTTTGTGGTACTATGGAGTACATTAGCTTTACAAAATATGGACTTACAAACACAAATCAGAGAAGAGATGAAGACCGCAATGAAGGCACATGATGAGGTAAAACTTCGCACTGTGCGCAGTATGCTCACAGCATTTATGAATGAGCTCGTGGCAACGGGACGGACTCCGCAGACCCCACTCGATGACGCGGGTGTGCTCGTGGTCATCAAACGTCTTGCAAAACAGCGCAAGGACTCAATCGCTCAGTTTGAGGCGGGTGGACGCGAGGATCTCGCAGTGATTGAACGAGAAGAACTCGTCGTGCTCGAATCGTACCTTCCACAACTCATGAGTCGTGAGGAAATTCGACCCATCGTCGAGGCAAAAATCGCCGAGCTCGGTGCTCCCGACAAATCAAAAATGGGTATGCTCATCGGTGCACTCATGAAGGAACTGAATGGAAAAGCAGATGGAGCAGATGTGAAAGCAGTCGTAGAAGAGGTGTTGAAGTAGGGTGTGTCATGGGTATATCCACTCTCTTTGACACGATGAATGATAAGTGTTTACAATATAAGCAGATACGATATGGGAGGATTTGAGATGAAGCCTAAAAAACCATTTGAAGTTCAAAAGGCATTGGACGAAGCTGATTCCAAAGCATTGAGTGCAATGGGAAAAGCTGGCGGGAGAATAGCTGGTAAGCTCAGCGCGCAACGCGCAGATCTTCGAGCTCTCGCTGAAGCATTGCAGCAGAAAGATGCAGAAAACCACCAGAAAAATATGCTCGAAGGTATCCCTGAAGACGATCGATAAACAGAAAAAATGTGAAATGACCCAAACGCATAGCGTTTCGGGTCATTCTTTTTACACCCCTATGGCCGACATTGAGATGTCGATCATAGAAAAGTTAAAAATATGTTTATCTAAATGATCGACTTACGATGTTGATCATAATACCGAGAATCATTGACGAATGCTGTATTTTGTTTACTATGAGCGAGGTGTTTGATTTTTAATGTTTTTCACTTAATGAGGAGTGCGTACACATGCTACACACAAATTGCACACGTTCTGAAGACGGGCGTTGCATAGTGAGTGTCAAGTTTCTTGTAACGGAGCTCGATCTCGCGAAAGTGCCTAAAATCATTGCAAAACTTCAAACGAAGCTTCCAAATGATTTCAGCTTTTTGTACAATGATGTTCATTTGGTGATACGTATTATCTACAACCGTCATCATCCGAACGATGTTGAGAAAAAGAATACACTTCTCACTTGGGCAGTAGAGGAAGCACACAACAACGTTGTTCATTTCAGGAATGATGCCACAAAGTGGTGCAAAAATTGTGTGCCAAGAAACTAAATTTGCTATTTTGGCAACTTTCGAAAGCGCCTCTCGAGGCGCTTTTGCTATTTCTTCACATAGTGCCTCGACGAAATAGTCTCCCAGACTATTTTTCATCACCCCGAAGAATAGAACAGTCCAGTGGATTGTTACAGCACCATCAACGAGGGATTGATGATTAGGAGTGAACCCAAGATGAGCATGAGCACACCACCAATGAGGAGCGAGAGCTGTGAGTACTTGTGCCCGTGCGATTCGAGACGTGAGAATCCCCACACGGCAAGTCCAAACACAATGATGTCGTCAATCATGTATCCAAAAGTATAAACCAAGAGGTAGAACTGACGTGAGACAAAACTGAGGTCATTGAGCTCAAGGATTTTGGTGTACGCCTGAGGAATACCAATAGAGCACGCGAACTCGATAATGTTGACCGAGAATGCGATGGTAATAATCGCGAGAATGGTAAGAATCGTCGTTGGTTGCGCAATGAGTTTTTTTATCCGCTCTGTTGTCTTCCCTTGTGTCTCTAGGTCCGAGATGTCACAGATGAGTGCTTGAAAACGATTTTTCCGATAGCGATAGAGAAAAAATACACCACCTCCGAGTGCGAGGAATCCCACGAGTGGCGTCACAATGGCATCAAGCCCAACAAAATCCCACGCGGTAAACCACACGTTGAGAATGAGGTTATACATGATTGCTTCAGCGAGAATAAAAATACCTGCAACAAGTATCATCTTTTTTCTATCTCCCACCTGCGTGAGGAGCACGAGGAAGGTGATGAGCACCCACATGGCACACGGGTTGAAACCGTCGATAGTACCGAGAATAGCGGAAAGTGAAAAGAGTGAGAACGACTTAAGATCAACGACTCCGAGTACGGGTAATTTGAATTGAAACTGGTTTGGGTTTGTGATGGTGCCACACTCGGTACCGTTTTCGTCACAGCCCGCACCCTTGAAGCTGTCGACTTGTTTGGGCGCGCGCGCAAAGTGGTCCTCTAGAGTGCGAATGTCACCTGCGCGCGCTCGTTCAACTGCTCGAGCAATTTGATCTCCGGTTGTCTCATTGGTATCAAATCCTTGGAGCACTACGTCACCAACCACGGTCACGGGAGTCACGTGGGAAAGCTCGTGCTTTGCGAGGACCTGCTCATACAGTGCTTTTGCTGTATCGTCTTCGGTGACATTGAGGTACTCAAAGGTGACACCCTGTACGGTAGGCAGGTATTCTGCAAGAAATGCTTTTTCCTCGGCACAGTGACCACAGTCATTTCGACCAAAAAAGAAGATGGTAACGTCGGTATCCGCAGCAAATGCAGTATTTAAAAATACACTGCAGAAAAAGAGTGCGCCCACAAAAAATGATCCAAATACTTTCATAGGTACTATAGTACCACCATGACAAGAATGTGAACAATATTTACTATGTGTTCTCTATATTATTCACTCTTTCTAAGGTAACATTATTTAATGATAGAAAACCAAAAGCGTGACCGCAGACTTACTGGAGTGATTGCAATAGTCGCCACCACCATCTTTATATTATTACAAACAGGAATCATACAGATAGAAACGGTATTTGAAACTACTTCTACTCCTGAACAAGCAATCACTGTTGAAAATGACAACACGAGTAAACACTTCGAAGCAGAGACCATTTCTGATATTGAATCCAAACCATTACCTATTGATGCCCAGACAGTCGCTGTAAAGGATGACAATCTGCCTACACATCTTGAAACAGAGGTGGTTTACGATATTGAATCCAAACCATTACCTATTGATGCCCAGACAGTCGCTGTAAAGGATGACAATCTGCCTACACATCTTGAAACAGAGGTGGTTTACGATATTGACATCTCAAGATTAGCTACAGCTTCATCATCCGAACCGTTCTACGACGCCTCAATTGTATATCTCAGTGGTAACGATTCTATATATTATTATGGCAAAAGATATGAACAAATTCTCGGACCAACACGAAAATTTATTGATATCGATAGCAAAACATTTGAGATTATTGATACTTTCTATATTAAGGATAAAAACGGTGTATATTTTCATGAGTTGAATGGAGATACGCACACCTTTGAAATAATGCGGGACGTAGACCCTGATTCTTTCCGTCTACTAGGTGGTGGGTACTATTATCGTGACATAAATGGAATATACTTCATTAAAAGCAAACTATTAGATGTTGATATGAGTAGTTTTAAAATTCTTGTTGGATATTACGCAAAAGATAAAAATCATGTTTATCTGAAAGGAAAGATACTTCCAAACGAAGACCCGGAAACGTTTATATCACCAACACTACCTCCTTGTACCGAATGCTAACCAATTGTACCTAGGGTATACATATTGAGTGCGCGGAGTTCGCGAATGTGAGCTTCATACTCGGGCATGGTGCGTGCAACGTGTGCCCAAAATTGTGGGCCGTGGTTGAGCTCGAGGAGATGGCAGAGTTCATGCACAATGATGTAGTCCGCGAGGTGTGACGGGAGAAAAATAATGCGGTAATTGAAATTGAGGTTCTGTTTGCTCGAGCAACTCCCCCAACGCGTGCGCTGGTCGCGTATGGCGACCTTGCCATACGAGCACGCGTAGTGAGCACTCCAGTACTCTAAGCGCTCATGGACGAGCGCACGTGCTCGCTCACGGTGGGTGAGGTAGTGGGTGCGGGTGGCGCGCCGTGGGCGCGCCACCCGCACCCTTCGTCTCACCCGAAACCACACACGAACACCCTGCATACTATTTCAGTGAGTACACAATACGTCCAAGTCGAATGAGGTCGTAGTCGTATGCTTCTTCGAGCTCTTCAAACACGGGCTTCAGTTTTTCAGTTCCGTGCTTTTCAAATGCACTGTGCATACGTGGGTACGCAGTCGCCCACACTTCACCCGAGGGAATGAGACCTTCTATGTGCTCACGCTCGAGCTCTCTGTCCTCAGCAAGTTTTTCTATATGTGACCAGATGGTTGAGAGTGCCATACCGCGCTCTTTTGCGATTTGGTGAGCGCTCATCTTCTTGTGCACGAGGTCTTTGGTCACCGCATACGTATTCTCGCGTACGGGTACCCCTGCGTGCTTCACCCTTCCCTCGACACGCTCGGCCCACTTTCCTCCCGATGCGTTCACAAAATTTTTCTGCATTGCTGTCACCTCCTCGCTCTCCATTTCAGAGAAAACAAATTCAGCGTCATCAGATTCTTCTCTGAAGTGTTCGTCCTTATGGACCACACGCGGGTCGACGAGGAGCGATTGCGAATTGAGCCCAATGATTTTCATGCCGGTGAGCGACCGCACGCGAGAGAGCGCAACGTACCCCTGCCCGTAGGTAAAGGCGTTCCGCAAATCTATTTCCGCTGCATCGAGTGACATACCTTGGCTCTTGTGGACGGTAATCGCCCACGCGAGCCGAAGTGGCACCTGCGTCACTTCTCCTCTCACCTTTCCATCTTCAGCAACAGTCCACGACTGGGGCGCTATCTTAATACTCCTCCCATCACTCGTCTCGATGATGGGAAATCCGTCCTCCTTATCAAAGCCTGTCACTCGTCCCAGTGTGCCGTTCACGTACCCAACCTCAAAATTATTTTTTGTGCACATCACCATCGCCTCTTTACGCAGCTCAAGTATTTCAGGCGAGAGGCAGTTTTTGACCAAACTCTCAACGACATGTTTTGTTCCCTTTGTGTCCATCTTGAAAATGACACTCGCCGAATTGAGCTCCTTCAATCGTGCGTTGTTCATGCTGTCGACATCACTGTTGTGGGTGAAGAGTTTTGTTGGCTCAATGTCGGTGTACCCGACTTCAGTCTGTTCTCCGAGGAGCGTGTAGTGACTCTCGTCCACATCGTTCTTTCGAATTGAATTGAGTAATCCGAGGAGCAACTCGTCTTCTTGTCGGTGTTGCTCGGTGAGGTAGCAGGTGAGAAATTTTGCACTCTCCCACGCCCGCGACTCAAACGCAAAACGCGACATCTCTCCCCTCCCCGCTATAGGAGGTAGCTGAAAAAAGTCACCAACCAAGACCACCTGCATACCGCCAAAAGAGTCTCCCGACTGCTTTATGGTACGGCAGACCGTCTCCACCATATCGAGCACCCGACCATCGAGCATTGAGATTTCATCTATGATGAGTACGCGCGCCTTCTTCACTCGACGGACCGTTTTTTCATTCGTCGTGATGCTATCGAGGTCGTACTGGGTGAGCGTGTCACGCGCGCCAATACCCGCCCATGAGTGAATGGTCGTACCGCCAATGTGCGTCGCCGCAATACCCGTTGACGCGGTGACCGCAACAGAGATGTCGCACGCCATGAGCCAATCGATGTACCGATTGAGTACGTACGTCTTCCCCGAGCCGGGCTCACCAGTGAGAAACGCATTTGCCCCCGTCTTCAGTATTTCCAGTGTCTGTCCTTGTGTCATGGGGAATAGTATAGCATTTCCAAAATCAAAGATAGTTGCACTTCAACATTGAATCTACCGATACGAGATTTGGACAGTCCCCATTTTACGATTCCTGGACGCGGGCGAAACTGATTGATTGCGAATTGGAATCGGGTTGTATAAATCAAATACAGATCTGCGAAAAAAAGCAGCCCGCAAAGCGAACCTTGCGGTGCTTTTTGGGCTGTCGGGGGATTAGCGGAAAAGAGAACGCATCAAGTTCATCAGACGCCAAACCAGTGATGGTGTCGGCTTTTTTGTCTTATCATCATTGGTGTAGGTGGTCCATCGAGCTTTTTCCTCTCTGGCAAGAGTTTCGATGAGTGGGGTGCTGGTGATCCGGCCCGCTTCGATTTCTTCGGCTAGTTCCGAACTGTTGAAAGTAACGTTGTTCTCGCGAAGAACGGTGATCATCGACTTGATTTCATCGGCGCCCGGGGCGGACGATAGAACGGCATTTCGAGCCTCCTCGAGTTCGTCCAAACCCCCGAACTGATTGGCCAGATTGTCGAGGTGCCGCCGGTCACTGTCGTGAAATTTCCGGGTGACAACTGTCCAACAGGCACACAAAGTGCCGTGCTCGATGCGTTCGACCTGCTCGAGAAGTTTCATACCGCGCCACGATTGGATGAGGTTATGAGGTATGCAGAGTCCCCAGAACTCTGCTTCTCCGTCAGGAAAGACAACTCCAATACCCATTTGGGCGTACTCTCCCTTGCTGTCAGTACCGACAAAAGGAACGACCATCTGAAGCTCGCCGTCTACGATTTTCTGGGACGGTGCGCCACGGGTTGCGATGACTATACTCATTGCGTCTATCTCCTATGTTTCATGTGAGTGCCTGGTAGGCAGGAACGATGGGGAGATTGCTCCCAAAGCTATGTAGAGTAATATAACAAATGCTACAAAAAGTCAATTGTCACGGGTAATGTGTACACACATATGGCGAATTTAGTTATGTTACTAAATCCGCCATATGTGTGTACACATTACCAACAGTTATTGACACAATTCAATAACAAGGTTATAAAAGAATTAGATTTACTCTCCTCCAGTTACCCCTCAAGTAGGACAGATTGCTCATAATAATACTCCCTCGGAC
>DALYES010000011.1:13636-15478 GCA_031972435.1 Minisyncoccota bacterium | reverse complement strand
GTGTTCATGGTACACGGTATCAAACTCCAGTTTTTCGACGATGTCTGCGAGATACTGTGATTCGGAAACAAAGACGCCATCCTTGGTCAACATTGACTTTATTGCGCGTATAAGACGAGGGGTATCGTCGATGTGCGCAAAGACATTGGTAGCGGTCACAACCTTCGCCCTACCGTGATTTTTGACGACCTTCTGTGCAGACTTCATGTCAAAAAATTCCTCATAGGTCTTGATTTTGTTTTTGTTGGCGACTCGTGCTGCGCGTGTTGGTTCTACGCCCACGACCTTACTCCCGCGTTTTCGGAATGATTCAAGCAGTGAGCCATCGTTCGAGCCGATGTCGACAACGAGGTCGCCGTCGGTATATTGCCCATTTGCCTTCATGCTTTCAGCAAGCGACTCGAAGTTTCGGATGAGCATGTTGGTGAGCCCAGTTCGGTATGGATAGTGGGGAGGGAAGACGAGTTCGGGGTCGACGACATAGTCGAGCTGGAGCAGTTCACATTTTTCGCAACGCACGAGGCAGAGTGGATACGTAACCTCCTCTTCGTGTAACTGCTCTTCGGTACGGTAGTTCTGCACGATTGGTTGATGGCCGAGATTGAGGATTTTGACAAGCTTATTATTGCCACAGATTTGGCATTTGTGAACGTGACCGTATGGATTCTTCTTCATGAAAAATATTGATATGGAAATCTAATAAATGTGATACGTCCCTCGATGAAGGATGTATTATTTATAACTTACTTTTTATCTTTCGAGTTGTTTTTTATACCATTTTCTTGCTTAAACCCCGAAAAGTATTTTTCGTCAATGATCAGCATATGCTTGTCGCCAAGCATAAAGTCGACGGGAGGGAACGGTTCAAAGGTCATTGCGCGAATGAATCGCTCGATGGTCCTTCCGTCCCAATTCCAGTCGATCTTACCGTTACCCGGAAGTCCTTTCGGGTAATAGGTCGCCTCGCTTTCGTTCTGCGGTGTTCCCGTGATTTCTTCACCTCGCTTGATACGATCGACCAGTTCTCTAAAGAGTACGGTTCCTGCGTCGGTGAATTTATCGTACAGCGTCTTTCCGGTGTCGGCAGAGGTGATGGGGAAGCGCTTCTGTGCGACAATGGGGCCACTATCCAAATTTTCATCCATGAAATGTAGCGTAGCGCCGGTTTCTTTTTCATCGTTGAAGAGTGCATGAACAGTTGAGAACCTCCCACGATATTTTGGAAGTAATGCTGGGTGGATGTTCAGTGTTCCTTGTTTGGGGATATCAAGTACTTCTTTTGGAATAATCTGCATACCGCCAATGCAGAAAATTATATCAGGACCGACTTCCTTGATCCTTTGGACGATATCTGTATCTCTGACTTTTTTCCCTGTTATCACTTCGATACCCACTTCACTCGCTACTCTCACCAGCGACTCATGCCACGTGTCGACTCCTCCATCATCAAGGTTTGCGACAACGAATTCTGGACGCACCCCCGCTTCAACAAGAATGCGAAATGCGTTTACGCCAATCTGTTTTCCTCCGATAAAGACATTTTTCATAATTTCTTCTCTTGCAAATATGGCTCCTTAGACTATAATCTCATAGGTATTCGCAAGGTTCAGTATACAACTTCATTTCATGAAAATCTATTTCATTACCTCAAAACTCAATTTTACGTCATCTGGTGGTTCGGTCGAAGAGTTCGATCTGATGATGCGTACACTGCAAAGTCTCGGGAACGAGGTTGTATGCATTACAACATTTATCGACCGGAACGATATTCCCACACCACTCCCGTATGAGATGATCGAAGAGAACATTCCATACCACGGGCTTCTACAACTTCAAGATGGG
>DALYES010000011.1:12526-13626 GCA_031972435.1 Minisyncoccota bacterium | reverse complement strand
TATCGCATTATGCGTAAATACGAACACGATGCCGATTTCTTTCATGTCGACGGGCATTTGTTCCTCTATGGTGCCGGATTATACCGAAGACTTGGAGGCAAAGTTCCCGTATCTGCATTCTTTAATCGTGAGTTGATTTCTTTTCCTGAAGACCGCTCTGTGCTCATTAGTGCAGTGCAGACTTCACTCTTGCGCCGTGTAAAGCGCTCGCTTCGTCGTCTCCTTGAATCTACCATTGGCATGCACCTTGCACGTGCGATAGATCTGCGTGCGTTTATTAGTCCAATGTATCAGACGATGTACGAACGTTTCGGGCTCACCAACAACGGTCATCATTTCGTACTTGGAGATCCAATCGACTTCCCGAAAATGATGGGGGAGAACGGTATTACCGCCACCTCATACAAAGAGCGACTGAAGACCAAAGGTCCTCTCATGCTTTTCTATTCCTCGAGAATGGTGGCAGGAAAGGGCTTCGATCTCCTGCTTGCGGGATTTGCGAGGGTAAAAAACAAAGAAAACTACAAACTCGTTCTTGGCGGAAGTGGTCCCGAAGAAGAAAAAATTCATCGCCTCGCAAAAGAGCTTAACATTGAGAAGTATGTTGAATTTCCGGGATGGCTCACGAAAGAACAATTGTATGAAAACTATAAAAAGGCCGATATCTTTATTCAGGTTGGCTGGCGTCCAGAAGGAACATCGATGTCGCTCCTCTATGCGATTGCGTTCGGGCTACCGTCTATAGTTCCGTCAGAGAGCGGTATGGCGTGGCAGGCGCAGAAGTCAGCACTCACAGTAGAGAATGGTAATCACGAGGCACTCGCGAGAGCGATTGAACGTCTCGGCGAAGACCCAAAATTGCGCGAAGAACTGTCGCATAATTGCTATATTCGTATCAATGAGGAGCAACTTGATCATAGAAAAATCATTGCGCGCTGGTTTGACGAAATGAAAAAGATCACAGATCCTAGGTTATAAAGCCCTGCCTTTCCCTGAGAACGATGGATTGACAAAAGCATAATTTCATGTGACAATCAATCTAGCATCTTTAGGCGCCATTTCTTGGCTATTTTTTTGTACATTGATTTGGAGGTAACGTT
>DALYES010000011.1:0-12510 GCA_031972435.1 Minisyncoccota bacterium | reverse complement strand
GTGGCCGATGCTGTATTGTCATGATTTCGACCACGTGCTCCGGGTCGGAGACAGAGCGATCGTGATAGCGGTAAACGAGAAGTCAGGACGACTCGCTGCAGCCGCGGGACTCTGTCACAATGCTGACCGTATTTTGCAGAAGCAGGCGGGGTCAGGGAGAAGTGGCAAGGTTGCTGATTCAGACGTTGTTGTCATGGTAAATGAGTGGCTCAACTTCGAACCACCGGGCACGTTCTCGGAATCCGACCGCGCGATGATTATCGATGCTGTGTTGAATCACAGTAATCGAAACGATCGAGGAGACGGATTGGTGCATATGACTCTGCAAGATGCTGACCGGACCGTCAACATCGAACTCGATGTGATCATTAGAAAGGGTCAGTACTTCGGTGATGATCTCCGCGTCGTCGATCCGGTACATCTTCTCGATGATCCTGATGCGACATATGAAGCGCCGGGTTCGATCCTGTGGACGGTCAAGGACGACATCGAGTGTTTCGAAGCGAAAGAGGGGGTTGCAAGTCTTCGTCTCCCGAAATCGCGTGAATATGCCAAACCGCTTTTCGACGACGCACGAGAATATCTCAGGATGGTTCTCCGGCAACGTGAACGGGCTGGGCTCATTGCCTATCCCGTAATCGATTAGGTTCAAGTTTTGAAGAGGTCACCGTGTGTGGCCTCTTTTTTATGACATCGAAGGATTGTGTGAGTGTACCGACTGTCGTCGAAACTCTGCGGAGCCATTATCTGTATAGATTTATTCTTCAATATTTTTTGTCATCTATTCATATTTGAATAGATGATCAAAGCGATGCGATTTGAGTGAGGTGTGAAGGAATGAACGAACCACCAGTTCAAGTGTTTTGTAAGGACCTTTTGAAAAGAAACGACCCATGAGAACAATACCTTCCACATACACACATCCTGAGATCAGTAAAAGTATCAAAAAACCAAGAATCGTATTAAAAAACGGGACGGTAAGTCCATATCGTGCAATGAGGAGTGGAGCACATGTAGCTAACACCGTCACACACACACTTGAAAAAATTCTCGTTATGTTGAGGTGAATATGCTTGTGGAGCTGGAAAAATATCACACCAGCAGTAATTGAAACGCTTACAAGTACCGCATATGCTGCACCGAGCGCGCCAAACGGGGGAACAAAAAGGAGCATACCTATTGTTAACGTGAGTGCTTGTACACTGGAATTAAGAAATTGAATTTTTGGTTTCCCAATCGCATTGAACAGAGGAGCTGCTAGAGAATTTATGAGTGCTTTTAAAGAGGCACTCACAACAAGGATTTGAAGTAAAGGCGTCATTTCAATCCATGACTCTCCTAACACTACCAACACTAATGTGTGTCCAGCGAATAGGATTAATATGAGGTACGGTAAGGCTATTGTAGCTAGAAGGTCAACTGTTTTTGCAATTCCCTCTGAAAGATGTGACGGAGAGTCCTGTATTCTGAGGTAGCTCGAAAAGCTCACTTTGCCTATAAAGTTTGTAACTGATGTAGTGGGAGCCTCAGAAAGTACTTTTGCTTTTGCAAACAAAGCAAGCGAAGTGGGATTGGTCGACCGACCAATAATTGAATTCTGCACTGCAATCGAGACTTGCTCTACTACTGATTGTGCGTAGATCCACTGACTAAACGAACGCAATTCTCCCAAAAGTTTAAAGTTAAAATCAAAGCGTGGGCGGTATGGATGCAATGCATATGATGCAAGAGTAACAAGAAGCATCGACATAATTCCCGCAATGAACAACGCCAAGAACGAATGTGTAAACCAAGCAATACCGAGTGCAATTACCGCGTAGCTGATACTCGTTACCATGTCACGCAAAAATACTTTTTTAAAGTCCATGTCAACAAAAAAGTATGATTGTCCAACGTTTCCAAAACTTTGTATCAATACAGCGAGACCACCAAAACGCACAATGTACTCAAATTCTTCAATTTTATAAAAAGTCGCAATCCAAGATGCACAGACAAAAATACATATAAAAATCATACCCGACCTGAGAATGTTAAATGTCCAAATCACATTGAGATATCGCTGTATCTTCCCGCCCTGTACAGCAGCGGTATCAAATGCAAACGAAGTTACACCATCGAGAAGTGTGGGTACAATCGCAATCAAAGCAATAATACCGAAATCGAGAGGGGTAAGTAGACGAGCCAGAATGAAAAATGACCCAAACGTAATTACTTTTTGAGCCAAGACATTTACAAACGCCCAATTGCCTGCATGTAGAGACTTTTTGAGAGTATCGGTATGCATGATTATTTTAAGCCAGTTTTTTGTGCAAAGAGATGAGCAAGATCTTTGATACCTTGATCTTTTAAGATTTCATCTAACCCAGCGGCACGATTCCACATATCAGCAAAGTATACATCCACCGAATCCTCGAGGAGAGCAGAGACATAGTTTTCGAGAGCCTGTTCGTCATGGCGCCACTCTTCTAATTGCTTCTGTACCATATGGGGAAGTTCTTCAAAATTCCGACACGTCAATACACCTGGAATATCATTGTAAAACACGTCGCCAAATGTAATGACTGGTTTCTTGAGAAGCAAGCTTTCCCACCCACTGGTGCTCGTGATGGTAACGGTGAGTGCTGCGCCCTGTGCAAGTTGATTGCCAGGAACTTCTGGAGAGATGAGACGAACATTTGGTATCTTTACTATTTCTTTATAATACTCGCGTGTACGGTACCCCAGCATCCCTGGGTGCTCCTTCACATAAAGGAGCATGTCTATGGGTAGTGAACGTGCCGTCGCTCGAATAAGTTCTATTTGATTTGTGTAGAACGGAGCGTATAAAAGCATAGCAATCTCAGGCTCTATATGGAGCGGGTAGTAAGCGTATCTGCCCGTATATGTACGGTGATCAAAATAAAATTTTTGATAACCACGGAGTGCGCGAACCTTCCTCTTTATTTTGTCCCATGTAGACCACCACACCAAAACATGGGTGTAGTCTGAACTTGCTGCTTGAGCTATATCTTTGAAAAAAGTCTGTATGTGCCACAAGATACTGTGAAGTAGATTCTTTGGGTGGAGAAAGTTGAGGTTTTTTAATCGAGAGGTGTTATAAAAATCGTTGGCCGTATCAGCATCGTATGGAGCGGGGGCAGAACGAAACTCAGTAATAAACTTTCTTGCGTTATCCCTTTGCGGAGAGATTGATCCGTTTTGTAATTCTGTAAAGCGCGACCGCACCCATGAAAGTGTCGTGTAGTCATCTGTGAGGACAATGCGATTTCCAATGCGAGCAAACTCAATATGTATTGTCTGAATACCCTTCTTTTTTGCAATGTGGTATAGGAACATGCTTCCCACAGATCCAATGACCGATGTTACTACGGTGTCCGGTTTCTCTGTTTCGAGGAAATCAATTATTGCCCGGGCGGTCACCTGCAATTTTTTAAGCATATTTTCGTAGGACAACAGGGGTGTGTCATATGGGTACTCACGGAGGAGCTGACCATTCATAATGACGCGATCGATATAGAGGTATGGCCATAGATTAGGGATACCGTACTCTTTTTCCAACCAGTGCAAATATTCGATATCAATTTTCTCATCACAAATTTTTTTGTGAATATCTTCGTCTATGAGGAAGGAGGTAAAAGGAGTAACCGTTTGCCCTTTTATGAAAGTGAGTCTCGACTGAGTATCAACATACGAACAAAACGTTGTCCCTGGGTGCTCCCGCATCATCTCATGTGCAAGGGCAACGCCAATCGGCGTAAATCGACGCTGTAATAAGAAACAAATCTTCATGAAGTGTGAGAGTTATGAGAGATGGATTCGTAATGATGTAGTTGTCTTTTCATGGGGTAATTATAATACGAATACAGACGTTCGTCTCACTTTCAAAGTGAGTAGAATCATAATGTGCTGTTTCTTAGGAAGTATAACGGGGAACACGAAGGAAAGGTCACACTTCGTGTGTTATTGCATATCCTGCACGCTCGGGTATCAATTCACGAACGCGGAGATCCTCAAGGAAGGAGAGTAGGAGGTAGTCGTTGTATTTTCTGGCGACAATTTGCATACCGAAGGGAAGTCCATTCGGTGAGAAGAATTGAGGAACTGATACGACCGGGAGATGGGTAAACGTCCACATTAAGGCTGGGTCAGGGAGTTCGGTTACCTCGCGAAGCGGAGCTTCTCCCGCTGTCGAGAGTGAAATGAGAATGTCGAAACCGGAGAAGAAGTCGTCCATTTCATAGATGAGTGTCATCTGGTCTTCAATCGCCTGTGTGTATTCATTGAGCGGAATGGAATTTCCTTTTTTGATGAGGTCGTTCATGACAGGGGAAACTTGCGTTGCTTGCTTGTACTCGTTTTGAAAATAATACGAGAGCGCCTTGTTGTAGATTGTTTCGTGGACATTGTGTGTTCGCTCCATATTTTTTGGAAGGCTTGCATCTATGACCTCGAATCCTTTTTCTATAGAGAGTTTTTTTATGAATTCCTCGATAGACTTTTTTGCGTAGTCAGGGGCAAATTCCCAAGTATGGGTTCGTACAAAGCCGACGCGCCAAGGGCGATCTCCTGACTTCTTTTGACGTTTCGAGTCTGAAAGCGCGGTATTGCTGATTGGATAATCTTTTCCACTCACACGCATGGAGTCGAATCCGCGACGAAGATCCTGTTCGTGAATTGTTAAAAAGCCAAGCGTATCCAGTGAGTCGGTCGTCTTCAACATTCCCGTACGAGGTATGAGTCCGAATGAGGGTTTCATGCCATAGACACCACAGAAGCTTGCAGGTCTCACGATAGAACCTGCGGTCTGAGTCCCTGTCGCAAACGGGACCTGTCCGAGAGTGATAGCAACAGCAGAACCGCTCGATGAGGTTCCTGGGGTTCGAGTCACATCCCAAGGGTTTTTTGTTTTTTCGAGTGCATGTACGGCGAATTCCGCCGTGACTGTTTTACCGACCACTATCGCTCCTTGTCTCTTCAGATTATAAATCGCGCGGGCGTCGTTTCCGGGTGTGAATCCCTTCCAGAGTGAACTTCCCATTTGCGTCTTGAAGTCATAGGTGTTGTAGATATCTTTGACACCGATAGGAATATGCTCAAGCAGTTTTTCTGTGTTGATTGTCCCGAAGTCCATCGGATTTGTTGACGGAGACTTCTTTTCTGTATCTTCGAGATATGTTTCCCACGCAAGATATTTTTCATCTGTTTCCTTGATATTTTCAAGTGAAGCACGAATAAGGTCGTCTGGCGAAAGTTCATTTCCTCGTAGCTTTGTAATGAGGTCTCCAATTGTGTTGTCTATGAAAAGTCGGTTCATATGGTTTAGAATTTATCGATGTATGATCGTTTTGCTCCACTTGTATTGAATTTTTGAATGAGCTGTTCGGGGAAGGGAAGAATACGTTCCTCATTTTTATGGTCCTTTTTGTTCACCGGTATTTCGATTCCTTTCATACGCGGATGTCTGATGCTCTCCATTTTTGCGTAGAATTCTGCCTCACTTTCTTCGGTCACTGCAAGATAGTAGTCGAGTGCTTCGGGCCGTTCCGGGTCGTGTTTACGAATCAACTGGAATCCTTCATCACGAGTGAGGAGACCATTGCGTACATCAAGGCTCGCAAGCTCGGTTGTTCTCCCATAGCCCCGCTTCAAATAGCAGGTAAAATCGTGCATGCCGTACATGATATCCTCGACGCTTTTGTAGCGTTTATAGGTACCTTCCATCTCTGTTTCCCTCCAACCATAGGTGTCACGCAGGAATTCTGTCTGTCGTTCATCATCCCAGAAAATGTAGTCTCCCAAATGAATTCCCCATACACCAGTGGCATCAATCTCTTCTTGCGAAGGAATGATAAATGGGAACATGTCTTTGTCGGTGATATCTCCACCAACCATTTCATCGGCGCGTAATTTAGCTGACTGTTTGATAAAATATTCGCGGTCGAACGTATGCACAGGATCGTAATATGTCGCACGTCCTGAATTTTCTGCAAGCGACTCTCCCCAAATGAGAAGTGGTATCTTAAAACGACAGGCAACCTGGAGAGGAAATGACCCTACTCCACCATGGTCGTGCCAGCTCACATCGCCGATCTCTTTCACCGACCGCTTCACCAGTTTATTGATGAGTTCACGGTTCGGTGTGAACATCATGTGATCGACATTAAACATTTCAAGTGAGTTCTGTAGGTTATACCACCCACTTTCACTCCACCAGTCATGACTGAAGGTGACCGCGAGCGGTTTCATTCCATATACCTTAGTAAGCACATGTAATTGATACGTACTGTCTTTGCCACCACTGATCGGAATAATACAGTCGTAGTTTGCCCCGGCTTTTGCTTTCGCTTCTTCAAGTATCTTTCGGAGCGCTTTTTCACGCTCTATCCAATTGATATGAATCTTCTGTTCGGATGCCTGGCATGCCTGACAGATTCCCAGTTCGTCGAATTTTACTCCTTCCTGCGTTTCGGGGATGCAACAGCGAGTGCAGTATTGGAGATGGTCGAATAGTGGGTATGCGTCATTTGGTTTCATATGTCGATAGTGATGTTGAAGTAACGTATATGTAAAGTACCATATCTTTGCAACCTAGAGAATATAAGACAAGTTTGATATCATACATCCGTGTATAACACTCGGAGGAGTGAAATTGGTGCAATCAATGATAATGTGGAGTAAAAGCCATAAAGGAACATGCTATGAAGAATAATAGTAACAACAAAAAAAAATATAAAGCGGTCATCATCGGGGCGGGGAAAATTGCAGCCGGGTATGATACTCCGAAGTCCCGTGTCGTACTCACTCACGCACATGCACTTTCGAGTAATCCACGAGTAAATCTCGTTGGAATTTCTGATACCAGCAGTGTGCGCGGTAATGCAGAGGCGAGAAAGTGGAAAACTGTATACTGGGCTGACGTGCACGCAATGCTCGCGGAGGTCAATCCAGATATTATTGTTATTGCTACTCCAAACGAAACACATAAAGACCTTCTCCTCGAATCATTTAAAGCGAAACCAAAGGTTATCATTGTTGAAAAACCAGTGGTGAATGAAAAGAGCGAGATGAGTATAATTCGTCGAGCATGTGTGAAGGCAGGAGTACCCGTGATTGTCAATTTTCGTAGGCGTTTCGACAGTACCGTGAGTGATGTGCGAGATAAATTGATAAAGGGTACGTATGGCAGAGTACTTTCAGCAAACGCTCTCTACTCAAAGGGCATACTTCATAATGGCTCACATCTGATTGATCTCGCACGATACTTTTTTGGTGAAATGACAAGTGGCAAAATGTCATTTGCAGTAGAAGATTTTCCTCTCGGTGAACCTTCACTTGGTGGAGTTGCAACATTCGAACGATGTCCGCAGTTTTATTTTATGGCAGGGGATGAACGAAGTTTTTATATATTCGAAATGACCATACTCACCGAGAAATACCGCATCCGTTTTATAAATGAAGGAAGAGATGTTACGTTTGAAGAAGTTGTTCGCGACCGAGTGTACCCAGAAGACCGCGTGCTCGGTCCGACAAAAGTTCGAAAGACCGCACTCTCCGATGCGATGGTTCGCATGGTAGAACATGCAGTACGGGTTGCTGACGGCGTCGAAGGATCATGTTCGTCGCTTGAGGATGCACTCAAGACCCAAGAAACCTGTTATCGATTATTAGCATCACTAAAGAAATAAATATTATGAGCACACTAGCAATCAAGGGTGGCACTCCAGTGCGTGCGAAGAACAGACCCTTTCCCGCATATAAACCTATTGGGGAGGAGGAAAAGAGGGCGGCAGTTCGTGTTATAGAAAGTGGTGCACTCTCGAAATTTATTGGTTCATACGGAGAACAATTCTTCGGAGGTGTCGAAGTGCAGTCGTTCGAACGTGAATGGCGTGAGAAGTTTGGTGTGAAGCATGCTGTTTCGATGAATTCTGCAACCTCAGGGCTCATCGCAGCAATGGGTGCGATTGGTATAGAGCCAGGGGACGAAGTCATCGTCACTCCGTATAGTATGTGTATTTCCGCGACCGCCCCCCTCTTCTACGGTGCTGTTCCGGTATTCGCCGACGTTGAGCCAGAATATTTCTGTCTTGATCCAAAGTCTGTTGAGGAGAAGATTACGCCCCGCACCAAGGCAATTATCGTGGTTGATCTTTTCGGGGGTCCACATGATGCGGATGCTATTAATGCGATAGCGAAGAAGCACGGACTCAAGGTCATTGCTGACAGCGCACAAGTCCCGAGTGGTAAGTTCAACGGCACATATGCGGGCACACAATCGGATATTGGTGTGTATTCCCTCAATTTTCATAAGCATATTCATACAGGAGAAGGGACCATGGTTGTCACGAATGACGACAACCTCGCACAGCGACTTCAGCTCATCCGTAATCATGCCGAAGCGGTGGTGGGGGATATGGGAGTCGAAAATATCACCAATATGGTTGGTCACAATTTTCGCATGACAGAAGCGATTGCAGCTATCGGTCGCGAGCAACTCAAAAAACTTGACCGCCTTGTTGATGAGCGTCTCCTGAATTGCATGTACATCACCGAGCGTTGCCAGGATATGCCGGGATTTCG
This sequence comes from Minisyncoccota bacterium, assembly GCA_031972435.1. Lineage (GTDB taxonomy): Bacteria > Patescibacteriota > Minisyncoccia > Phycocordibacterales > UBA918 > Damh-18. The sequence continues at coordinate 3,930 of DALYES010000011.1, read as the reverse complement.
ACCTGCGCAGGTCCGACCGGGGACGAACCATGTCTTCTATATGCAGCCATTCCTTTATGATGAAACGATTGTCGGGGTGTCGCGCGAGAAATTCATTGAAGCATTGGATGCGGAGCTTCCGCCGACCGAACTACAAGAAGAAGAAGGTGTACTGATGGGTGGAGGGTATGTAAAACCCATCTACATGCTCCCTATCTTTCAGAAACAGATTGCCTTTGGTTCGAAAGGATTTCCATTCAAGTCTGAGTATTACAAAGGTGTCGCACGTTATGAGAAGGGGATGTGTCCTGTTGTCGAAAGGCTCCATGAGAAAGAAATGTTCACGCATGACATGATGCGTCCTGGGATGACCAAAGCAGACCTCGATGATGTGATTTCCGCATTTCATAAAGTGTATGAACATCGCGTAGAACTCTGTTCGTAACTATGCAGAATGCACGAAAAAAGAAATACGTTGTTATTGTGCATGATGCCGGTGCGGCTGAGATCATTGCATTTCACCTTGTTCATGAGTGGGACAAGCTCGATATTCATGCGTTTGTTGCTGGACCGGCGGTGAGTATTTTTCGACGTGAAGGGATACCGTACAAGAAGGTTCCGAATGGGAAAGTGAGAGTTATAGAACTTCTGCGCAAGCATACTGATGCAGATCTCGTATTGCTTGGTACTGGATGGATGACATCCATTGAATCGGATGCACTCAAGGCGGTAAAGGAGCTCGGTATGAAGCATGCGGTCTACCTTGAATCGTGGGTCAATTACCGTGAGCGCTTCGGCTACCCAGAATCCGGGTGGCGCAAAAATCTTCCTGATGAAGTATGGGTCGGAGATAGGGAGGCTTTTTCCTTGGCGCAAAAATATTTCCCGAAGATCCGAGTTCAATATAAACCTAATAGGTATTTCACAAAAATCATAGCGAGATACAGGGAAGAGAAAGCGAAACGCATGTCACGTCCTGACGCAATCCTTTTTCTCAGTGATGTGACTCCGGAATCAGATGATGCACTTCAGAAACTCCTTGAGCTCCTTTCGATTTCTCCGAAGCTAAAGAGTCTTACTATTCGACTCCATCCTGCTGATCCGAAAGATAGATACAATGAACTTCTTGCGACATATAAAAAGAAGATCCGCATTAAAGTATCTAGGGAGAAGGATATCGCCCGTAACCTTATCGACGCACGGTTGGTTATCGGAACTGAGACAGTCGCGCTCGTGGTCGCACTTCTTGTCGGAGTAAAGACGGTCAGTTTGAAGTCGGAAGGAAAGCGTCCACAACTTCCATTTTCGGAGATAACAAGAGTTCGGTGCATCGAACGCATTTCCGACTTGATTTAAAATGATCAAATACGTATTATGACAACCACTATGAATTTAAATTTTCTAAAGAATAAGACGATACTGGTGACCGGGGGAACCGGCTCTTTTGGTAAGAATTTTATTAAGTACATACTCGAGAATTCTGAGGCGAAGAAGGTCATTGTCTTTTCACGAGATGAACTCAAACAATCTGTCATGGAGGCGGAAATTAAAGACAACCGTATCCGTTTTTTCTTGGGTGATGTTCGAGACCTACCGAGACTTGAACGTGCCTTCCATGGTGTAGACATCGTTGTTCATGCGGCTGCTCTGAAGCAAGTTCCGGCACTCGAATTCAATCCTTTCGAAGCTGTTAAAACAAATGTTATTGGTAGCCAGAACGTCATAGAAGCTGCAATCGATAGGGGGGTCGAAAAAGTGCTCCTCGTGTCGACCGATAAGGCGGCGATGCCAGCAAATCTCTATGGTTCAACCAAACTCTGCGCAGAGAAGCTCTTCGTTGCGGGTAATGCATATGGGGATGGTAGAACGAAGTTCAGTGTTGTGCGCTACGGTAACGTAGTCGGCAGTCGAGGGAGTATTGTTGAGAAGCTTATCAAGAAGAGAGATGCACACACGGTACACATCACCGATGAACGAATGACAAGATTCTGGATTGATCTCGAGCAGGCATTTGAGATAGTGCTCTTCGGTCTTCTCCACATGGAGGGCGGAGAGACGTTCATTCCGAAAGCTCCCACCATGAAGCTGACAGATCTTTTCGATATCATTGTTCCTCAGGCACATCGTGAGATAATCGGAATTCGTCCAGGTGAAAAGCTCCATGAGATATTGCTCACTCCTGAGGAGTCTCGTCACTCTGTGTCGCTTCCAGACTATTTCGTTATTTTGCCAGAGAATGCGAGCGAAAGCACACAACAAAAATTACAGAAATATACAGAAAAAGGTAGCCAACTTGAGGCTGGATTTCATTTCTCGAGCAATAACGATGAGTACGCAATGAGTAAAGATGAACTTCTACGCATTGTGAGTAAGATGGAGAAACTTATCAACCAGTAACCTATTGCCATGTTCGAACAGTATGTGGGGAAGAATTGAGCCCATACAATGAACCAATCATGAATAATGCATTTCTAATCGGAGAGACTATCTACTTGCGGACTATCACAATCGCTGATCTCACTTCGCGTTACCGTGATTGGTTTAATGATGCCGAAGTGTGCGAGGGAAATTCGCACCACCGATTTCCGAATTACGATGAAGACATGAGTGCGTACTACGAGCGTGCTATCAAATCCCATGAGAATCTTATTCTTGCGATTTGTGATAGAGCAACTGATCTTCATATTGGAAATGTGAGTTTACAGGGTATTGATTCGGTAAATCACAGAGCGGAATTCGCCATCGTGATCGGTGACAAGAGTTATTGGGGGAAGGGTGTCGGAAATGAGGCGATGAGACTTATTGTCTCACACGGATTTTCTGAACTCAATCTCAATCGCATCGAGCTGGGAACTTTCGATGACAATATCGGCATGCTAAAGCTTGCGACCAAGAACGGTTTCAAGGAAGAAGGCCGATTCCGTCAGGCAGTCTGGAAAGGGGGGAGATGGAAGGATACACTTCACTATGGGCTTCTGCGGGATGAATGGATAGAGTGATAGTACGAACCAGTAAATATATTTTTTTCCTTGCGACTTCTCGTCGAATTGCGGAAGTTGTCAATATATGTAGAATGTGTGGGGACAATTGTTCTATTACTCAACATACATCGTGAAAGGACTTCCATGAATACTCGATTTTCTCAGATTTTCAAGATAGGTAACCGACTTGTTGGTGAGGGGCAACCAGCGCTCATTATTGCGGACCTCGGTGGCAATTTTGACAGTAGCCTCGATAAGGCGAAGAAACTTGCCAAGCTGGTGAAGGAATCTGGTGCCGACGTCGTGAAGATTCAAAGCTTCAAGGCTGGAAAGATTGTGTCTGCTACAGGTTTCGCTTCGATGCAGCTCAAGGGTGTGCACGGTAGTTGGGGTAAGCCTGTCGATGAAGTATTCAAAGCTGCGGAATTTCCTCGCGAGTGGCACAAAGAATTTTTCGCCTATTGCAACGACATTGGCATTCTCGTCTCTTCTTCTCCGTGGGATTATGAAGCAGTAGACATAATGGAGGAGGCGAACGTGCCTTTCTACAAGATTGGCTCGGGAGATATCACCTGGCTCGAAATGGTCGAGTACATCGCGAAGAAAGGGAAACCGGTCATCCTTGCGACGGGCGCATCCACACTCGCAGAGGTGGATGAAGCTGTACGCGTCATCGAGTCAACGGGGAACAAGGATCTCGCACTCCTCCAGTGCATCACGAACTATCCATCCAAGATCGAAAGTGCGAACGTGCGTGTGCTCGATACCTACAAGACGGCGTTTGACGTCATCACTGGGTATTCTGATCACACGCTCACCGATACAGTTGTTCTTGGTGCGGTTGCACGTGGTGCAAAGGTTATCGAGAAGCACTTCACTGATGATAAGAAAAATGCAGGCCCGGACCACCCGCATTCGATGGAACCCGATCAATTCGCGGAAATGGTTGTTCGTATCCGCGACATGGAAA
>DALYES010000010.1:12982-15745 GCA_031972435.1 Minisyncoccota bacterium | reverse complement strand
TAGAATAGGTCTACCTTTTCGCGAGTTTTGAGAGGAAGTGTGTCTCGATTACCCTCTACAATTTTCAAAACAGTCACTTTGCCGATACCTCGCGGGGGTGTGTTGATAATACGGACAAGGTCTGCGGTACTACTCGGGTTCAATGCAAATCGAAGAAACGAGAGCACATCTTTAATTTCTCGTCGTTCAAAGAACTTGGTACCAATCATTTGGTACGGAACATCGTAGTTGATAAACGCCTCTTCGAGCACACGCGACTGAAAGTTGGTACGAAAGAGAATTGCAATTTCTGAAGGAAATGCGCCATTTTTTATGAGATTTTTTGCGGTCAGTGCTACATACTCCGCTTCCTCTTGTCCGCCCATGGCTGCGTAGAGTGAGATGAGTTCCCCCTCGTGATTTTTGGTGAAGACTGTTTTTTGCGGACGGTTTACGTTTTTTTCAATGATGTCGTTTGATGCTGCGATGATGGTTTGTGTGGAGCGATAGTTTTCTTCAAGCATGACGATTTTTGCATTCGGAAAATGTCGCTCAAACTGCAAAATGTTTTTAATATCAGCCCCTCTCCAGGAATATATATTTTGATCCACATCACCAACCACACAGAGATTTGCTCGCTCTCCCACGATGAGTCGCGCGATCTCGAACTGCACCCTGTTGGTGTCTTGGTACTCGTCAACATGTACATAGGTAAATCGTTTTCGATACTCTTCAAGAATAGGAGGATGACTTTTGAGCATCGAAAGTGTTTTTGCGAGCAAGTCGTCGAAGTCGAGTGCGTGTTCTTCCTTGAGGATTGCATCATAGTGGAGCCACACTTCCCCCGCCACGCGCTCGGGGTAGGTGCGCGCGTCTGACATGAACGTAGCCTGTGTGACCGCATCCCCCTTTGCACGAGAAATAATCGAGAGAATACGGCGTGGCTCAAACTGTTTTGGGTCATGACCGGCTTTTTCTAGCGCTTTCTTAATTGCTCCCGTCGAATCGCTCCTGTCGTAGATAGTGAATTGTTTTCTGAGTCCAAAAACGTCGTGATGTTCACGGAGCATACGAACACCGAGTGCGTGAAAGGTCGTGACGAGCGGAATCCCGCCCTCAGTACTCCGTCCCCCACTACTATGTGAAGCGATGAGGTTCATGACCCGCTCACGCATTTCTTTCGCAGCTTTGTTGGTGAAAGTGACTGCAAGAATTCGTTCAGGAGGGGTTCCTTGGAGAATGAGATGAATAATACGGTGTGTAATAACGCGCGTTTTGCCTGAGCCTGCTCCCGCAAGGACAAGAAGAGGTCCTTCCAGTGTGAGCACTGCGTTTCTTTGTGCATCGTTAAGTCCATCGAGATAATCCATATAGTATGTATGCGTTTGCGACATCACTATAGCATAGCGACAGGCGCTTCCCTTTTGGGGATAACAAAAGGTGGATAAAAAGTACACCACAAAAAGAAAGCATGGCAATACCTTAAATATGCCTATTTTCTGCCTTAAAAATACCTCTTTGAGTAGGATGTGGAAAAGATGTTTTTCCAAGGTTGACCCATTCTCTGACTGCGTTACCATAGTAACCGTGCCCATGTGGTACAGGTAAGGAGCGCCTTTGAAATCGCTCTTTTTGTTTCAGAAATTTTCCGTAGTGGATGCAAAGCGGAGAGTCCATAAAAACTGCTTATCATACACAAACAACAAGACTCTCGTCCTCGATACAGTGTATCGTTACAAGGACAGACGACAAAAACCAATCCATATCGACTCTTACTCGAGTTTGGACTTCTTATAATCGCCATTATTGTGCCACTTTCAGTGCATGCGGGCGTATTTTCTGCTTTTTTTGATACCGTGTCAGCAGAGACAACTGATCCTGTGGTGTACGCACAAGATCCTAATGCACAGGTCATGCCACTCTTACGAGCTGCGCTTAATACTGACCCAAATCCTGCAAAGGGCGGTGGCGACATTATTGTTGAGGATGGAGTGCTCGTACCGAGTGGTGATATTGATGGAAAAAGCAATACGGTGAGTATTGAGACAATGAATGGTGAGATTAATCTCTATACGGTACGAGAGGGAGATACTCTCTCAGAGCTTGCGGTGATGTTTGGAGTGAGTGCAAAGACCATTCTCTGGGCAAACAGTATCACCGACGCGAGCAAGATTCGTCCTGGTGATTCGCTCATTATTCTTCCGATTACGGGTGTTCGCCATGTGGTGAAAAAAGGCGATACCATTGCTACAATTGCGAAAAAGTATGAAGGTGATGTTGAAGACATTCTCGCGTACAATCAGCTCGCATCCGCAGAGGATATCAGTGTTGGCGACACGGTGGTGATCCCTGGTGGTGTCATGGCCCAACCTGCACCGGTTGTAAAGAAGAGTACTACAAAACGAACAAGCGGAGGAGTGGTGGCTTCGGGTGGTGGAAGTGCTGGATTTACCAATCCTCTTCCAGGCTCACTTAAAACACAAGGCATTCACGGGTACAACGGTGTCGACCTCTCAGGAGTACCTGTTGGAACCGCAGTACTTGCAGCAGCTGGTGGAGAAGTGATTGTTGCAAAGAGTGGCGGATACAACGGCGGATATGGTTCGTATGTGGTTATTAAACATTCAAATGGTACACAGACACTCTACGGGCATCTTTCAAGCGTGTCTGTGTCAGTAGGAGATACTGTTGCGAAGGGAGAAAAGGTGGGTGGAATGGGAAATTCGGGACGATCGACAGGGCCTCATCTCCACTTTGAGGTACGTGGCGCCAGAAATCCATTTT
>DALYES010000010.1:0-12972 GCA_031972435.1 Minisyncoccota bacterium | reverse complement strand
AAGCTACTTCGCTGTACGTCTAAGTACACCTTGTAGCTTTTTTGTTTGTCTCCTCGCGCTGCATCCTAAAATGAATTTCTGGAACCAGAAACCCATTCTAGTTACAACCTCTGTTTTTGGAGTACTCCGTTGTCGTTTCGTTCGTTTGCTCCCGTGCAGTACATTTGTACAGCTTGGTCGCAGGCCTCGCTCACTCCTAGGATTACTCTCAAAAACAAAGGTTGTGTTGAAGAAACATAATTCAAAACGCCGGCGCCCTTTGGGCGCCGGCGTTTCCCCTATCATCTACGCAAGTTTAATATTTTTAGGCTCACTAAACTCCCCCTTCGTCTTATCCCAGAGCATTTCAAAAACCTCTTTCATTGCGTGAGCAAATTTTTCACTCTCGATGACGAGCGCCTGCTTTGAGCTCATAATCACAATACGTACACCCCACTCGAAAATCTCGAGTGAACAATCAGCGCTGTACATGCTCTCGGGGAGAAAGCGAGCGAGTATCTTACCCCCTGCCCCATCGGCACTCAAAAACTTATCATAGGATTGGAGTCCTGCATCGTCAGGAGTGAAGCCCCGCACATTGACATCGTGTTTCTGTTTGTATTCATTCCATGGATAAAAGACTTTTTCAGAGAGCTCCGCACTGACATCTTTCGCACGAGCAAAAAAACCCACGATTTCCTTTCCATGAAATTCTTTGAGTCGATAGTCGTATGCCTGTTTCATTCCATCTACCCCCTCAAAGTAGAGGATGTTTGGCTTTTCACTCGTCTTTCGCTGAAGTGCCATGAGCTCAGGAAGTGCTCGCTTCGCGGTCTTAAACTTATTTTCAACATCCTCAAAGTACGCCTCAGGTGAGCGCGCCACATAGAGCTTGTTCTTCTCGCCGGTGACCTGAATAATGAGCCCTTTCTCCACCAACTCCTCTGCGATGACGTACGCAGTAGGGCGTTTCAACCGTGCACGCTTCGCGATTTTGTAGGGCGTAGCTGGTCCAAGTTCAAGAAGCGAGATATACACTCGCGCTTCTTTGTCGGAGAGGTTTAAGTTCTTTAATTGTTCGATGAGGTTTTCCATATCGTTTGATTATTTATGAGTTTGATGTATGATATATGGACAAATGCCTTCGGGCTTACCGCTTGCGCGAGCAAGCGGAGAAAAATTAAAACGAGCGGTTAAAGCAAATCTTTAACCGCTCGTTTTACGTTATCAAATACGCCATCCTCTAATTTCCCTGCCTTTTCAATGAGTCGTTTTGTATCAATAAGCCTTACTTGTGTGATTATAGCCGACGCCTTAAGACCAAGTGGTTTACCAAGATATACATGGTATTTATTTTCTTTGATACTGGTAGTAATAGGAACGACGATTGCTGTGTATTTGCCAAAACTTTGCAGTACGACTACTGGACGAACAAAATTTTCTCCCTTCCCGTCTTGCTCAAAACCAATATTTACACCCACAGTACACCACCAGATGTCTCGAGGTCGACACCAACGATTGATCTCTCGCTCATTGATTTCCATTTTGTTTTTGTTCCACTGAGAAAATTCCTTCATATGTGGCTAGTATAGTATAATATTTAAAATAGTCAACAATTTTGACAAATACAAAATCGTATTCAATATATCCTTATTTTAAAACAAAAATAAGAGATTAAAGAGCATAAAGATATTCAGTAAAATTGACGATAATGATACTGCGTGGTATTATATTCCGCAGAAGATACGGAAGTATCAAGTAACTTGAATCCGCGACAATCGTCGCACCGCACCTCGGGTACTGGGGTAAGGAGATAAACATGAGCAAGATTAGTGAATACGTGCAGAATCTAAACTCTAAACCAGTTTACTGTACCCGTAAAGATTGCTACTACATATTACAGACCATCGATTTCGAGAATTTGGAAGTAGCACTCCTCCGCCATGAATGGTACTCAGCTTATACTCATGGACCACAAGACCAAAGCGATCAGATTATAGCTATTACTTCATCAGGGAAGATATACCACAATGTTTGGGTCCTGATAGGAATAAAAAGAATAATTAAAGTGATTGTGGATAAGTCTGGTGCGAAAGCCTTGGTGGAGTGGAGTTCTCGGGGAGTAATCGGACAGTGTTTACGTCCCACTGATGCACCGAGGGAGGATTGGGTGTGTATGAGGGAACCCCGACGGTAGGCAGGCACCGCGCTGACCCAGGCAACGACAGCGCGAAATAAATGGGACGCTCGTGGCGCACTCACGCACGGGCACGATGGGGTATACAAGACCGAACCCCTATCAAAAGCTTTCTGGTAGATCAGCTTAGACTACCCGGTTACCCTTCCGTGAAAGTGGTATGGCGAGTTGAGTGAACACACCTCCTCGCCATCTTTATCAAGTTCATCATTTGTTGGTGAATTTGTAGAGATAAAGTTCTTTGACTGGCCGGGTACGTCTTGTGAGTAGACGTGTAATGCCTGGTTGCTGGCCAAACGGTTGTATCGTTTGGCAAGGGAAACTACTTTCTTAAAGTAAGTTCCTAAAGCGGGTAGGGTGCGGTATCTATTTGATCAAAAGGAGTTTGGTCGCGGTTCCGCTATAGCAGCAATCGACCACATTTCCTTCAAGTAGAGGTACTGACCTGTCGAGGTAAGGGCTATAGATAAACCTCGAAACTCACATTTGGCGAGCAAAACATCGCTCGCCATCTTTATACAGTTTCTAAATTTTTGGAGATTGTTTGAGATTTGATCTTTCACACAGGAGAACACCATGACCATCAATGACCGTACTGCATCACTCAAAGGAACCATCATTCGTATCGAAGACGCCTGCGCGATCGTCGAAACGCCTGATGGAGAAGCGCTACTCAACATCGACGACACCCTCGACTACCGTCTGGAGGTCGGCGACGTTATCGAAGTCGAGAACGCGGGGTGGTACATCCAGAATGGGCGCATTGTGACCATTCTCGGGTACAAGTACCGCCTTAACGGAAATCTCCATATCATCAAGGAGGAATGACATCCAACCCCGCAAGCGACACATCGCCTGTCGGGGTTTTATTGCATACGCTGTATGTTCCACTTCTGCAACTATATCTCTAAGTTCTCTAAAAATTCTTGTGCACGAATAATGCGTATATCGCCCTGACGTATTTCCTCGACTGAACTGTGACCTACCACCTGCACTGCGGGTATGTGATATCGCTCAGTGTAGTACGTGAGTTGTCTGAGCCCACTTCCAGTGGAGAGCTTTACTTCAATAAGTTGCTCCGCGAGTTCATCTTTTGTGCGTACAAAATCAACTTCTGGTCCATCCTTCACACGTACATACGCAAGTCGTCGTTCTTCACCCCATACATCCTCTCTATAAAAATCTTCTTTGAGGAGCGAGAGAGCAATAAGATTCTCTAATCTCACATCATTTCCACCAGTGATCATATCGACATCATAAAAATACACCTTCGGTTCTTTTTTGATAGCACGGGCAATTTTTGTAGTATATGGATACACAAGAAAGATGAGATAGAGGTCCTCGAGTATCCCGATGTATCGTTTTACGGTCTTTGGGGAAATACCCACATCTTCTGCAATGGAATTGTATGAGAGTGGACTACCAACCCTTTCTCTGAGTAATCGCAAAATAGTATGGAGGACACGAATATCCTCAACAGCTGCAAAATCAAGAACATCAACATTAATCATACTCTCGACATACAATTTTCGTAGACGTTCGTCCATTACTCCCTCAGAGAGAAAACGCTCTGGAAATCCTCCACGTGCAAGTAGACGTGCCGTTTCTCCAGTAAACGGTGTTTCTTTCAGTTCAGAAAGCGAGAGAGGGAGTATACGGTGGAGTAGGTACCTTCCGGCGAGAGAATCTCCCACACGTCGGTACGCGTTAAGCCGTGCGCTTCCCGTAACAAGAATTTTAAGTGTATCGGGTTTTGTATCATAGAGCCCTTTAAGATAATTTTTCCAATTTTTCATTTTATGAAGTTCGTCAAATACAACCAGGTCGTGCCCAAACAAAAAACGTTTTTCTTTAATGGTTTTTTGGTGATCACTGTTATCGAAATTCAGATACAGTGGGTTCTGGAATGTTTTCATCACCTCCTTTGATATCCACGTCTTCCCAACTTGACGTGGACCAACAACAAACACGATCTTTGAGTGAAGATCTGAGATAATTTTTTCTGTTTGTTTACGTTTGATGTTCATAGTACGAGCTATTCTAGCAGTAGACTCCACAAAAAGCAACCTTTTTGTGGAGTCTACTCCACTTTGGTCGAAAAACATCCTAATTTCGCTACTATTTCTGTCCTGAGGTCATGATGTCTGCTACAAGCACACGGGCTATTATTCTTGTATGGAAATACGAAATAATTTTTATCGCGTGAGTATTAAGGCGCTGGTGCTGAGTGAGGAAAGAGACAAATTTTTAATTGTAAAAGAAAGTGATGGGCGATGGGAACTCCCCGGAGGAGGATTGGATTGGGGAGTTACTCCGCAGGAAGACTTACGACGTGAACTCCGGGAGGAGATGGGACTCGAGGCAACGTGGATTGCAGACAATCCGTCATACTTCATAACGGGTCAAAATCACGACAAGACTATCTGGGTTGCGAATGTACTATATGAAACAGAGCTTGAGAGCTTCGACTTTACCCCATCAGATGAGTGCACCGAGATACTTTTTGTTGACAAGCACGATATCAAGGATATGAAGGTGTTCCCCACAATCACACAACTCGCCGAGATGTTTGATTCAACCACCTTTTCCCGTAAACTGTGACAGATTGTGCAATTCAGGACCCTTTCGATAGTGAATTGACGCAAATAGACTAATTTGCTACACTTAGCATATAGTAAATTTATATATTATGAAATCTATAATTAAAAGGTTTTATACAGACAAGATTAATTCACTCCTTGAACCAGGTAAGGTTTTGGTCGTATATGGGCCACGACAAGTCGGAAAGACAACATTAATAAATGGGTTTTTGAGTAGTTATTCTGGGAGAGTGTATAGGGGGACTGGAGAAAATGCTCCTCTAGCAGAAGTGCTCGAATCACATGACGTGGCAAAAATAACCGCCTTCTTTAGTGGGTACGACCTCATATTTATAGATGAGGCACAGAGAATTGAACACATTGGTCTCGCACTCAAACTTATTGTTGATCACCTTTCTCACGTGTGTGTGATTGCGACGGGCTCTTCTTCATTTGATCTCTCAAATAAAATAGGTGAACCCCTTGTGGGGAGACAGCGAACCATTACACTCTACCCTCTTTCGGTTATGGAACTCATTGGGCATTTTGGGGGGTCATTTCCACAAGAGCACCTCGAACACCTTCTCGTGTTTGGTGCATATCCTGAAGTACTCACCGCACCATCAATAGAGAAAAAAAAGGAAATTCTTTCGCTCCTCCGTGACGGGTACCTCTATCGAGATATCCTCGAGCTTGAGAATATACGCAATAGTAAAAAAATCCTCGACCTTCTCCGACTCATTGCATTTCAGATTGGAAAAGAAGTTTCGATTCAAGAGCTCGGTACTATACTTGGAATGAGTAGAAAAACAGTTGAGCGATACCTCGACCTCTTAGAAAAGGCATTCGTACTATTCAATGTGCGTGGGTTTTCAAAAAATCTTCGCAATGAAGTGACAAAGACATCACGATACTATTTTTATGATAGTGGTGTACGCAATGCAGTAATTAACAATTTCAATCCACTCACGATTCGTTCAGGGGATGATGTTGGAATGTTATGGGCAAATTTTATTGCCGTTGAGCGTATGAAAAAGAGAACATACCACAATATGCATGCACAGGTATATTTTTGGCGCACATGGCAACAGCAAGAAATTGATCTTGTTGAAGAACGTGATGGAACATTGTATGGGTATGAATTAAAGTTCACAAAGATGAAGGCGAAAACTCCCCTTCAATGGAAAAATGCCTATCCCGAGGCGTCTTTTGAAATTATCAATAAGGACAACTACCTTCCATTTGTCACATAAAATGACGGACATCGGATGTCCGTCATTTTTTGAAATTAGCATGAGAGACTGTGTTTGTACGCGCGGAGCATTTCAATGGTGTGTGCCCCGCTGTTGAGGACAGCGTCATACACATCGACAGACTGAAATTCTTTTCCGACACCATATATTTTTTTCTGTATTAGCTCTTCTTTAAGTGAGAGAATGACTATTCGCTTTTCATCATCGAGAGCAAGGAGTTTGTTTTTGTAGTGAAGTGATGTGTCGACAAACCATTCAGGTTTTTGGAACCATAGGTCTACGTTCCACAAATTTTCACCAAAATGAATTTTTGGTGAGAGCCAGTATCCTTTGGGTCGAATAGCATCGAGCGCCCGCTCAGTCCGCTTTGTGGTTTTGAATTCTGATACAGAATCGTGTGAAATCCATTTCAGGCAGAGAGCAGTGTACGTCTCTTTTGATACGTCTGGACTTGTGACGCCTATGTCAATATCAGGGTAACTCAAAAGTTTGTACGCATAACTCCCTTCCACCGCGACCTCACCACACCCTTCCAGTATAGGGAGAACGATATGCTTGAGGAGTTCCGTTGCCTCTTTTTCCAATGAGTGCTGTTTTTCAAGAAGTGGGTGCATAGACATAATACATATATAGTAACAACATACCTCCTACTATTCCAGTTAACTGGAATAGTAGGAGAGGACATACAGATGCTGTGTGGTACCCACAACTAGGGATATAAAGAACAGTGTGCCTGTTACCTACACCTTCGCGCGGTACGAGAGTGCTTCTAAAATGTGAACGTCTTGTAGCTCAGTGGAGTCATCGATTGTCTATACATTATGGGATATCTTACAAAAAAGAGAGCAGAAGTACAGAAGCAAAAAGGTACCCAAAGTATGCAAAAAAGACATACCGTTCCACAAAGGGCTTTCGATGAATAAGTAGTGTCGCAAGAAAACAGAATGGTGGAACGAGAAAATAGAGTACGGGGAGCGAAAGAAGGTACGGGGGTAGTAACAGCGCGACTACGATCAACCCACTAATAATTTTCTTACCTAGTACGTCACCCCAGACGACAGGGATGGTATATACCTGTGCGATGTGATCTCCTGCGATGTCTTTAATATCTTTTATGTTTGCAACGAGAGTATATGAGAGGACGACAAGGAGGAGCCATGCTAAGGGCATACTGTCGACTTCTTTTGATGTACTGAGTGTGAAATACCCTGCAGAAAACGCAGTGAGAGCGCAGAGTCCAATGATGAACGAGTTAATTCCAAGAAAACGTTTGAGCTTGAGTGGGGGCATAGAGTAAACATGGTAGAGAGCGGTAAAAAGTAACAGCATAAAGAATGCGATGTTCCCCGCAATGTATCCACCAATAAGTGCAAGGACAAGAAAAATAGCATTACCCATTTTGATTTCGGAAAGAGAAAGCGCGCCGGTGATGAGTGGACGGTGCGGATTTGAGAGTGCATCAGTTTCTACGTCAACACAGTCATTACAACCCACTGCATACAGCCATGCGAACCAAAATGATAAAAACAGACAGAGAATTGTTCCATAACTTATCCAATTGAGTTTCAGTGGAACTGTGTTTGAAAATGAACCCAACACGAGGCCAGCGCCAATGAGGAATGAGTAATGGGCAATACGCTCAAGACGAGCATTTTTCAGGAACGCAATGACGACATGTCGAGAGTGAATCCATGCATAGAGCGCAATGAGTGGAAGTGCAATGAGGTACTCGACGAGGGTCAGTGTGGTATCGAAGAGTCCCAAATATGAGTGTGTAACACTCGCTTCAAAAAAATTGGGATTGAAAAAGTTGAGAGGCAATAACGATAATTTTTGTGAAACATTGATAAACCAAGCTGGAGATGTGTGACCGAGTGCGATAAAACTCGGTAGTGTAAATAATGAAAAAAGCAAAATATGGGCACTGAGGGCACCCACGATACCTCGGAGCACTGATCGAGATTGAGTATATATGTATACAAAGGAGGATACGAGAATAATCGCAATTTCAATACGAATGCCCGTAGACATTCCAGGTAACTCCTGAAATTGATAGAAAGAAAAAAAGTTAATGAGGAGACCGTGTGCATCAGTAAAAATGTATGCAACTTGATTTCCGGAGGCACCCTTAAAAAGTAAAAAATCAATGAGAGGAGGTGTCAGAATAATTGGAAAACACAGAAATGCAAAGTGCGTCACGTTTTGAATAGTAACTCGTGCAAAAAAGTGAAGAATAAGAATAAGACCAAGGAGCGCAACAAAATAAAAGAGGGAGAAATGGACCCATGTTTGTACATTCGAAGAGAAAAATGAACTCGTCGTCCGGTAGGTAATATTTTCAAAAAAAGTACGAATCAGTACGATTGCAAGAAATGCGGTAGCCCCACCCGCTAAGGATATGGAGGTGTGTTCCATTCTAAAAAAAAGATTTTTGAGCATGATAGTTATAATTTAGAGCGAAAATGTAATGCTTCAAGCACGTGCGTTTCGGTGAGTTCATATGAATCTTCAAGGTCGGCTATCGTTCGGGAGACTTTTATGAGGCGGTGGTAACTACGTGGAGAGAGTTTCAATTTTTCTGCTGAGTGTTTGAGGAGTTCACGGACGGGAGTACTCATCTCAATGCGCTCTTCTATGTCGCGTGCAGACATTTCTCCATTGGTCTGAATACCCAAGTCCTTAAACCGCTCGTACTGGCGTTCACGCGCAAGCGTTATTTTTTCGCGGGCGATGTCGGTTTCACCCCGAGCCCCCGTGGGGCTCGGGGCACGTTTCTCGGTCAGTGTATCAAAATCTACATGAGGAACTTGAAGCCAGAGGTCGATGCGGTCGAGAATTGGTCCAGAAATTTTGTGCTTATACGTCTCAATCATTTGGTGTGCGTAGTCACCCCGCTCATCGCCACCGCGTGTGGGATTCATTGCGGCAACGAGAATAAAGTCTGCGGGAAAGAGTGCGTTCGCATTCACGCGTGCAATCGAAACGACACGGTCTTCGAGAGGCTGCCTGAGTGCATCAATGGCACGACGTTCAAACTCTGGGAATTCGTCGAGGAAGAGTACCCCCTTGTGTGCGAGTGTGACCTCACCGGGTTTTGGGTAGGTTCCACCACCCACGAGAGCCGTGAATGATGCGGTGTGGTGTGGTGCTCGAAACGGTGGGCGGAGCGACATGCTCTCGCGTGAGCCTGCAACAGAGTGTATCGAGAGCACTTCGAGCGCTTCTTCAATCGTGAGTGCGGGGAGTATACCCTGAAAGGCACGTGCGAGCATAGTCTTCCCGGTACCCGGTGGTCCAACCATAATGACGTTGTGTCGCCCAGCCGCAGCAATCATGAGTCCACGTTTTGCCGACTCTTGTCCTCGAATGTCTTCAAGCCGTACCACGCTCTCACTCCAGAGAGATTCAATTTGAGTCGGGGGCGCAGCATCGATGCGCACATGGTCGTCACGTTTTGTATCGAGGTGTATGAGTACATCGAGGAGTGCACGTGCGGGCGTGATGCGAATGTCTCGAATGAGCGCTGCCTCTTCTCGGTTCTCGAAGGGAAGAATTACTTCGGTGAAGCCCGCCTCTTTCGCTTTTCGTACGATAGGTAAGACACCATGCACGGGACGGAGTGAACCGTCGAGAGAGAGTTCACCAATGAAGAGCGTCTTGGTGACATCGGCGGTGAGGAGTTCAGCCGCAATGAGGTACGCAACCGCCATGGGTAGGTCAAAGAGGGGTCCCTCTTTTTTCAAGTCTGCTGGTGCAAGAGAAATGACAATTTTGTGGTTCTCACTTTTTGGCGACGCGAGGCCAATATTTTTTATTGCGCTACTCACACGGTCTTTTGCTTCTTCAACTGACTTCCCTGCAAGCCCTACAACCGCAAACGCATACAGACCTCGAGAGAGGTCTGTTTCAATCGTAACGATGTCAGCGCTCGTGAGTGATGGTTGTGCAGAAAAGACGCGTGCGACTGCCATGGTATATGTCTATGCGAGTAATCCTTCGTCTTCGCGATGAGCTACACACGTTCGTGCAGTGGGGCAGGCAACAAGACGTCGCTCCTCGATAGGGTGGTTACAAATTTCACACGAACCATACGTGTGCGTCTCAAGACGCGCGAGTGCTTCGCGGATGTTGTTGTACTCTTTTTCGAGTGTTGCAACGAGTGCATTCCTCTCATTCCACTCCTCAACAGCATCCGCAGAAAGGTTTTGATCGGGCTCCTCCGCATCGAGTTCTTCGGGAACTGCCACCCAATCACTTGGATTCTCTGGATTATGAATTCCCACTGTTTTGAGCTCCGCAGTAATCGTAGCGAGCAGTTCTTCAAGGTGCACTTTATATGTATGTGTATCCATACATCCAGTATACCATTTTATGGGTAACCTAAAACTCTTGAATGAGGCGAGAGAGGGCACCTCCTGACGTGGTAATAATTACCACGTTTTGGCTGATGAAGGAGTAGAGGAGAACTTCGTTCCCCGCAGTGTCATAGAGAATGCGCGTTGATTTATTGTTTTGGACCGCATCAGTGAAATGGGTACTCGTTGCCACTGGCTCTCCAAAGAGAGGAGCGAGATCCTCGGGCATCGTATCTTCCCAATCGAGAAGACCTGAAAACAGTGTGTCAAAATTATATGAACGAATGATGAGGAATGGCTCTGGTGAGGTTGTGGTAATTCCCCCAATCATGAACCCACTATCGAGAGCGTTTTCGAGTGTGCGGGGAAGATGCATAGCAAGTGTGTCAAAAAATTCTTTACTCGTCGCAGGACGAAGTGACTCACCGTCCCTGAGTGTTGGATACACCTGCACACTTTTCGCACCCGATGCTGATAGCTGTTCAGTAAATACGGAATGGAATGCCGAGCGGTCTTCGGTGAGAGGAATACCGACAGGTGTATCGACAGAAAAGTACGATGTAATCGAGTACGTCTGTATCGGTGCGCTTTTGAAAAACGAAACGTACATACCAATACCACTTGCTATCAGAAGTACACCGAGGGTGACTCCGCCAAGAGCAATCCATGCGGTCTTTGGAACTGTATTTATAAGAGAGAGGTAAAAAGAGAAATCGTCCGTTTTCTCCGTACGTTTCTTTTCTTGTGCGTGCGGACGAGGAGCATGAAACACATGCGTTGTATCCGATGTTTGAATTGGCTCGATTGTACGTGACTGCGTAGGTTCATATCGACGATGTTCTTCCTGAGGTGGTTTCACGAACTCTGGCAGGGCGACCTCGTGTACTTCCTCTGTACTGAATGTTTTGATTTCAGGAACCACTTTTTCAACAGAAGGTGGAGAACTTAGTGGCTTTGCGTTACGTTCTGGTGGTGCAACAAAAATAGGTTGCGAGCGTTTCTCAGAGGAGGCCGGCAGAGGAGATGTTGTGTGTGGGACTGCGGGAGGTATCACTACGGGCTCCACCGTTACGACAACAGGTGCCTTTGGAACAACCCGCTCTTGTGGAACAGTAGTTTCAAATGTACGAACAACATTGGGGATGGGTGTTACTGCAACGCGTTCTGGCTCCACCGTTACGACAACAGGTGCCTTTGGAACAACCCGTTCTTGTGGAACAGTATGTCGGACATAATCACGAACATCAGTTTTAATTTTTCGTGTGACGTCTGGGGCAATCATGCTTCCTCGAAAATCAAGAGGAGGCACATTTTTTTTGGGTTCTGTTACGGGCACTATTTCACCTGTGGTATGTGACCACGAACTCGAAACACTTTTTTGGGAAGGTTGCTTGATAACAACATTTGGCGTTCCTGAAATACGAGCAAGGTCGCTTTTATACGTATGAAATTGTTCCAGCACCATCTGATGATCATCTCGTGGTGGAATCGTGGAATGTTTCACTGCTTCATTTACAACCTCAGTGCGTGTACGTGCTGAAGCAACAGTCGACGCGACGTTTGGTTCAACGGCGACAGTAGCAACTGCTTTTTCAATAGTCACTTTTGCACCACTCCACCACTCAGAAAAAGCACTCTGAAGAGTTTCTCCAAATGATGGTCGGTGACGTTTCCGGTCACTAATAATCGTCCCCGCATCTCCCCCATGCTTACTCTGAAACACTTTGGTAACATCAAAAACATCTTCATGATTAGTGAGGTGGGATTTTTTATTCCCACTACTTGAAGGAGTGCCCGTTTTCCCAATTTGTGAAAGAGGCACATCGAATGAAACACCAAGGTCAGAGTTTTCTTTTTTGCTGGTGATATCCATGGAATCAAAATGCGTATAAATGAATACGTAGTACTACTAGTATCGCATGATTTTAAAAAAGTGCGTCCAGTACTGTGGACGCACTTTTTTGGAGTTAGAGATACCCCTACTTTTTTTCAGGTGCTTTGAGTCCTCTCTTGGTTGCCCACTCAGGGTCAGCTTTCTTGATTGAGAGACCAATTTTTCCGTCTTCAACTTTTGAGACGACGACCGGAACGGCATCCCCCACCTTGAGAATACCATCGAGGTTTTCGAGACGCCATGACACGATTTCAGAAATGTGGATGAGCCCCTCGTTCTGTGCGTCCATTTTTGCGAAGGCACCGAAGGTCGCGATGCGGGTCACGATTGCGTCCATGCGCTCACCGACAACATACACTTTCGTGAGTGCGGCGATGCGCGCCTGCGCGAGGAGTGGAGCATCCCCCTTACCCGTGATGTACACGGTACCATCGTCTTCAATCGTAATCTCATCGACACCGGTGTCGTCCTTGATACCATTGATTGTCTTTCCTCCCCCACCGATGACGAGACCGATTTGGTCGGGGTTAATTTGCATGACAATAATTTTTGGTGCACGTGGAGAAATGTCGGGACGTGGGGCGCTGAGTTCTGCTTCGAGTGTTTCGAGAATGTGGAGTCGAGCGATACGCGCCTTCTCGAGCGCTTCTGCGAGAATTGAGACTGGAACTCCATCTACCTTCACATCCATCTGAATAGCGGTGATGCCGACTTT
>DALYES010000009.1:11929-16796 GCA_031972435.1 Minisyncoccota bacterium | reverse complement strand
GTCCGAGGGAGTATTATTATGAGCAATCTGTCCTACTTGAGGGGTAACTGGAGGAATTTGAAACTGTCGCAATACTAGCATACTTATTGCATACTGTCAATAGTTACAAAGTGGCTTGGTGGGGCCGTGGTTGTGCGAAGCACAACCACGGCCCCACCCATCCCGGGTTTCTGCTACTATACTAAGTACCTATGCAGACATCAGATTTACTCACGACACACTTCCGCATCGACCTCGAACACAAAAAGGCGCTCGCGCGCCTCGGTGTCGCAACGGTTGAGGACCTCCTCTACCACCTCCCCCAGCGGTACGAGGACATCAGCACCATTCAGTCAGTGGGTGGACTGGTGAAAGGTCAAGACGCGGTCGTCTTTGGCAAAGTGGGTGGACTCAAAACACGCAAAGCATGGAAGAGTCGCGTCCCTATCGCCGAGGGGTGGATTGAGGACGGCTCTGCGCGTATCAAGGTGATGTGGTTCAACCAGCCCTACCTCGCGAAGATGCTCGTGGACGGCATGTACGTCAAAATGGCAGGCAAGGTGACCGGAAGTGAAGGCAAACTCTACATCGCCAATCCCGAAATTGAAAAGCTCGAGTCCCTCCCCATCGACAGGCACGACTCCATTTTCAACAACACCGAACACCTCGACGAGACCATCTACACTGTGTACCGCGAGACAAAAGGTGTCACCTCAAAGTGGTTCTACCACACGGTGTTGAAGTGCTTTGAGCAGGGTATCCTCGAAACACTCGTAGACCCCATCCCCGACGAGATTCTCAAACGATACCACCTCCCCTCACTCCGCACCGCACTCCAGTGGATGCATACACCAAAAAAAGCCGACCATGCGATAAGCGCGCGAAAGCGCTTTGCCTTTGAGGAGGTCTTCTATATCCAAACGGCAAAAGCGCTTTCGCGCGCCGAGATCAAACACTCCGAAAGCTACGCTTTCAAGACAGACCTCGCGCACATCAAGGCATTCACCGAGCGTTTTTCCTTTGCGCTCACCACAGCACAAAAGAAAGCGATTACCGATATTTTCAAAGACTGCACCGGCGAGTACCCTATGTCGCGACTCCTTGAGGGTGATGTGGGAAGTGGCAAGACCGCTGTCGCGGCAACTGTTGCGTATGCCACCGTTACTTCGCGTCCACCAGAAGGTACAAAAACACTGTCTGCCCCACTTCTGATAAATAAATCATCTAATTTTGAGAAGAGTTCGAGGCGTGGAGAAGGCGACGAGGAAGGCGTACACATGTACGATGACCGAGACGCAGAGGTGAGAAGCGAACACATGGAGCTTCGCAAGACTTCAGGAGATATTTTTAAAAATATCCCTGAAGTGAACAGCTCCAGTGAGGAGACACAACGAAGAAATCTTGCAAAATTAGATGATTTGGAGTTTGGAAATCTGCAAGTCGCCTATATGGCCCCCACCGAAATCCTCGCAAAGCAACACTTTGAGTCCTTCATCGAGTACTTCCACCACCTCCCCATTCAGGTAGGGCTCATTACAGGAAGTGGGTGTATGAAATTCCCCTCAAAGACCAACCCCACAAAGCCCACCAAAATTTCAAAAGCGCAGTTACTCAAGTGGGTGAAGAACGGTGAGGTGCCGATTGTCATCGGCACCCACGCACTCATGTACAAATCGGTGGAGTTTAAGCACCTCGCACTCGTCGTCATTGACGAACAGCACCGCTTCGGCACGAGTCAGCGCCGAGCACTCGCCAAGAAAGATGCCTCTCAGGGCTGGCGAATGCCTCACCTCCTCTCGATGACCGCCACCCCAATCCCCCGCACGCTCGCACTCACCATCTACGGTGACCTCGACATCACACTCCTCGACCAGATGCCCTCAGGGAGAAAGCCGGTCATCACGAAAATTGTCTCCAAGGGAAAGGAGGACGGAATGTACGACCATGTAAAAGCAGAGCTCGCCACAGGACGACAGGCGTACGTCATCTGTCCACGCATCGACGAGCCCGATCCCGAAAAGGAGACTGTGGTGAACGCAAAGTCCGTCACTGCGGAAGCAAAACGCCTCAAAGAGACGGTTTTTACCGACAGACGCATCGGTGTACTCCACAGCAAGATGAAGTCAGCGGAGAAAGAAAAGATTATGCTCGATTTTGCCGAACACAAAATCGATATTCTCGTTGCAACGTCTGTGGTGGAGGTGGGAGTGAATGTGCCAAACGCCACCAACATCATCATAGAGGGTGCGGAGCGTTTTGGACTTGCACAGCTTCACCAGCTCCGTGGACGTGTCATTCGTGGGACGTACCAGCCGTACTGCTTCCTCGTAAGTGAGAGCAAGAGTGACAAAACCCGTGAGCGCCTCACGGCGCTCACGACCGCAAAAAATGGTTTTGAACTCGCTGAGTACGACCTCACCTTCCGCGGGAGTGGCCAGCTCTACGGCGCAAAGCAGTCGGGCCTCACCGACCTCGGCATGGAGGCAATAAAAAATATCAAATTAGTTGAAGCGGCGCGCGCTGAGGCGCGCGCACTGGTCGACCGTGACCAAACCCTCGCGAGTACCCCGCTCATCGCGGAGCGCGTGGCACATATTTCCAAAACACTCCACATGGAGTAGTAGAAAAACAACATCCCCATGGCCGACTTACGATGTCGGCCATGGGGATGAAAGACCCGAACCCGAGGGTGCTTCGTGTCTGCCAGCTGGCGGATGTTTTCATAATCCCCACATTCCAAGCCATTTTCTACCTATTGACAATGTATTTAAGCGTGCTACACTATTTGTACATCAGCCGTTTGTTGTTGGTGTACAACCAAGGAGAAGGATGAAGTGGAGACCACCCAAAACCTGTATCTAATGATCGCCACCGCCGGGACTTCGCTCGGCATGGGCCTGAAGACCTCGCCGTTGGACGGCACCGGCACCGGCTAACCGCTGGGCACGGCCGCCAAGGACCGCCGGGATTACACCGGAGAAGTTTAGCCGCCATATCATGGCCGCCATACTCCGCAATCCGCCGGTCCGCCCTGCCGAGATGTAGTCTCGGCGCATGTAGCACCCCGCCCCCACGACTGGGGGCGGGCCACCACCTTAGATAAGTTCTTTTTTTCAGGAGACAGTGCTTCATCCCATCACCGCTACGCAAAAAAGCGATGGTGACAAAATTTGTGCGTAAGCACTAACTTTTTTTGGAGGACAGCGTCATGCTGCCATTCTATTAGTTACGCTCACCACGCCGGCCGGTTCCCCCTCCCTCAGGAACCGGCTTTTTCTATGCTCAAAACTGTCATATGGTCGACATCGTACGTCGGTCATGGAATTTGATGTATGTATATCGAGAAAAATTGAAATTGACACAAACCATATTCTGGAATACACTAATACATAGTTCAACAAGAAAGGGGGTGATCCAGCTTCGGCTATCTACCAGCGCCTCGGCGCCGGTGTTTCACAAAGTAATTCCCTTCCACAACCAGGGCCTGTATGAAAATACTGGCCCTTTTCTTTTTCCACCACCTGTTGTTTTTACTCCAATGCTGCGTTATAGTTTTTGATGTCCTCTTCCCGTGCGTAGCTCAGTTTGTATCGTTGAAAATTTATTGTGTCCGTCCTTAGCTCAGTTGGTTAGAGCTCAGAGCTTATACCTCTGTGGTCCCTGGTTCGAGTCCAGGAGGACGGACACAGAAAGTTTTCATTCGATATACCTCTGCACCTCTTCGTTTACGCGAAAGAAACATACAAAATGCAAAAACCTGATGATAGATATCATCAGGTTTTTTCGTTTTCAGCACGTATTCCCCTTCTCTGCACATCTCAAATATCATCTAATGCGCTATACTTATAATATGCAAAAAGTTCTCTCATTTTTTCGTGCACATTGGATTCGTATACTCTTTCTCCTCATCCTCGTAGTGACCGCGGGAGTGTACGTGCACAACAAGCGCACTGCGGTGCCTACGTGGGTAACCGCAACTGCGGATACCGGTACCGTGAGCAAGATTATCTCTGTCTCGGGCACAATGAATGCGACAAAGAGCGCCGATCTCTCCTTTCCTCAGGGTGGTATCGTTGAATCAATCAAGGTTACGGAGGGAGATTTTGTAACGCAGGGTACGGAACTTGTCGTTCTCGAACACGATGCACTCACTGCAGAATACCAAGATGCTCGCGCGGCGCTCGCTATTGCACAAGCAGACCAGAGGGAGCTCATTACCGGCATTAGCTCCGAGGAGCGCGATGTCAATCAAACAAAGGTCGCCATTGCAAAAGAAGAGCTCGCGCGTGTTACCAAATCCTCGAATGATAAGGTGGAGAACGCGTACCGCACACTCCTCTCCTCAGACCTTGAAGTACGCCCCGTAGATAGAGATAATGATGACACCGCGCCCACTGTCACCGGCACCTACACCTGTGGTGCAGGAACCTACTCGCTCTCTATTTCTCGCTCTGGTTCAAAATCTGGTTATTCGTACCGTCTCAGTGGTCTCGAGAGTGGCACGTACACCGCGTACACCGAATCCCCCGGAGCGCTGGGCTCCTGCGGACTCTCGATCCAATTTGCTCCAAGTGCTTCGTATAGCATCGCTGATTGGACTATCACTATCCCGAACACTGAGAGCAGTTCGTACGTCACCAACAACAATACGTACATCCTCGCTCAGACCGAACGTGATAACGCGGTGCGGAGTGCAGAGCAAAACCTCAAACTCGCCGAACAAAACGCACTTCTCGATAACGCTGTACCGCGCGAAGAAGCACTCGCGCGCGAACGCGCGCGAGTGCTTCAGGCTGAAGCGCGTGTGAAAAAAATCCAAGCCGGGCTCAAAGACCGCACGCTCATAGCACCCTTTGGTGGCACTATCACACACATAGCGCCGGTACCC
>DALYES010000009.1:8533-11910 GCA_031972435.1 Minisyncoccota bacterium | reverse complement strand
TGAGCCTGTCGTCACCATGGTTTCAAAAGATGTCTTTGAACTCACCGCCCTCGTCCCCGAAATTGACGTCACCAAAATCATGGTGGGGCAAAAAGCCCGCGTCGTCTTCGATGCGCGCGTCGATGAAACTCTCATGGCAAGCATCACCTTCATCTCTCCGCTCGCGCGCGAAATTGACGGTGTCTCCTATTTTGAAACAAAGCTCATGCTCGATGCACCGTCCTCGTGGCTCCAGAGCGGGCTCAATGCAGACATCGACATCATTATCGACACTCACGAAAACGTCACGCGCATTCCCTCACGCTTCCTCGTGACTGAAGGTGATGCACATTCGGTACTCTTCCCGAGTGGCAAGGTCACACAATCAATCCCCGTGACACTCGTCTTTGAGGGAAACGATGGCTACGTTGAGGTAAAGGGTATCAACCCGGGCGACACCATCGTCGCCCCATAATGCATTATGCGCAGTCTTCGTATCGGATTACTTCTCGGCATCAGGCAGATTCAGCGTGCGAGCACATGGACGACGATGCTCATCATTTTTGTGATGATGTTCACCTTCCTCAATCTCATTGCGCTCTCGGGGATTCTAGTGGGTATCATCGTCGGCGCGGAACGCGCGGTGCGTGAAAGCTCCATTGGCGACATCGTCATCACCCCACTCGCTGGTGAGGCATCTATTCTCAACACCCCAAATATCATTCGTGAACTCAACACCTACCCCGAGGTACAATCGTACTCTGCACGACTGAAAGGGAGCGCTCTCCTCGAGGCAAATTTTAAAGAGCGACGGGATTTGAGCAATGAGCGAGATACTGCGCAGATTATTTTGACTGGTATCAATCCCGAGGACGAAGACAGAATGACCCACTTGAGCGACTACGTCGTGGAGGGTGAGTACCTCAATCCCGACGAAGAGGGATACATCCTCATTGGCGTGTACTACATAAAAGAGTATGCACAAAAGTTCGGCGATGTATTTGATAGTGTTTCAAGCGTGCATCCCGGCGACACCGTACGTATTTCCCTGAATGGCATTTCAAAGGAAATGAAGGTAAAGGGTATGATAAATTCTAAGGTGGATGAAATCAGTTTAAACACCTACATTCCCGAACGCGAATTTAGACGACTCTTTGGCAAGCTCGACCAAAATGCGGACCAAATTGTGATGCGTCTCGATGTGCCTACACAAAATGTCGCCGTTAAAAAGGCTCTCGTCACAGGTGGTATCGAACAGTACGCGAAGATACAAACATTTGAGGAGAGTTTGCCGAAGTTTCTCATTGATATGAAAAACACCTTCAACCTCCTCGGCGCGTTCACCGGCTCTATCGGTATTGTGGTCGCCTCAATCACCATTTTCATTATCATTTTCATCAATGCCCTCTCACGCAGGAGGTACATTGGTATTCTCAAAGGCATCGGAGTTTCAGAGCGTGCTATTGAAATAGCATACGTTCTTCAGGCTGCCTTTTATGCACTTGTGGGCTCATTCATTGGCGCACTTGTTACCTACGGTTTTCTCGTCCCCTACTTCGATACAAACCCTATTCAGTTCCCCTTCAGCGATGGCGTCCTCGTGGCCGACCCCCTCAGCACCTTTTATAAATTCCTCACACTCTTTGTGATTACCCTCATCGCCGGTTTCCTTCCCGCATGGCTCATCACGCGACAGAACACCCTTAATTCAATCCTTGGACGCAAATAGTATATGGCACTCATCTCTGCACACAACATTCATCGCACATTTGGGACCGGTGACTTGGTGACCCATGTGCTCAAGGGCATTACGCTCGATGTCCACGAGGGTGATTTCATGGCGATTATGGGAAAGTCAGGTGCGGGAAAGTCGACTCTCATGTATCAACTTTCGGTCCTCGACCGTCCGACTGAAGGAACCCTCACGATTGACGGCATTACGGTGAGCGAGCTCTCCGAGCATGAGCAGACTCGGTTCCGCCTCAATACCTTGGGCTACGTTTTTCAAGACTACGCGCTCGTGCCCGACTTGAGCGCGGGAGAAAATGTCATCGTACCGCTCCTCATGAAAAACCAATCGTGGGAAGAAGCAAAGCGAAGGGCACAGGAAGCACTCACCGCCGTGGGGCTTCCCGGTAAGTACAACAATCTCCCCGCACAACTCTCCGGTGGTGAGCAACAGCGTGTCGCGATTGCGCGCACCATTGCGGGAAATCCGAAGATTATCTTTGCCGATGAACCAACCGCTAACCTCGATAGTGTTTCAGGCAATGCCATTATCGACCTCCTCGGTAGCTTGAACTGTAAGGGACAGACGATTGTGATGGTCACCCATGAGGATGAGTACATCAAGTATTGCAACCGCATTGTGTACATGGAAGACGGACTCGTCGTCCGTGAAGAGCAAAATACGAAACGGTGTACGCCACAGTAGACCCTACACAGTAACCGACCACCGGACTTAGGTCCGGTGGCTTTGGAAAAGGCCGGCTTATGCCGGCTGATACGCACTGATGCTATATCAACAATGATTGCAGGAAATGCAAACACGGAAGTTGCCTTCGTTTTGAGAGGTTGATTGTATTTTCTTTCAATACAGCGACACTGTCGTGTTCGCTGTACAATACGGCGCTGCCTTCAAACGTACTCTCCGGCTGAAGCCTGAGGTTTTTAGAGATAAAAAATCTCGCGCCGGCAAAGCCGGCGCGAGATTTTCATCAATCATACTGTATTCTATACTACTTATAGAATTTCATTTTGTGTAACTTGAAAAAGTCACTGGAGTGAATATATCTGAAGAATTTGAACTCAAACTATACCCCACTTCATTTCGAGCACGAACAGCACAGGTGTATTGTATTCCTGTTACAAGACCATACACCGTGATTGGTGAAGATGCATAACTTAATGAATTTATAGATATATTAGGTGAGGCCTCAGATAAAGTTCCACCATTACTTTGGCCCGGTACTGGTGTACAGACCACTCCATACTCAATGCCTTGAGAACCTCCTTTTGATGCTGATGCAGAAAATCTAACAACGGCACTCCGATACCCTGCAGTTACAGAGGTGAGTGTTGGTGCTGATGGTGCTTTTATCACTGAATTTGGTGTATCGGTCGTCGGCTTGAACGAGTAAATCTCTACTCCGTTAAAGGTACAACGAATTTGTGTGGTTGGTCTATCGGTATGATTACCCATACAGTTCCTCAGTGCCTCCTCTTTTGAAAGACTTCTTACGGTGACAAATGGTTGAGTACTTCCATTGAGATAGAGCGCGTAGACTGTGCTACTTCCGGTACTTGGAATTGTTGGTGTTGGTGTTCCTCCTGATGCTTCAGCACTTGTTGGCTTGAACGAGTAAATCTCTACTCCGTTAAAGGTACAACGTATCTGC
>DALYES010000009.1:2075-8523 GCA_031972435.1 Minisyncoccota bacterium | reverse complement strand
GTATCTGCACCTTAGAATTATCGGTGTGATTACCCATACAGTTACTCATTGCTTCATCTTTAGAGAGACTCTTTATGGTGATGAATGGTTGAATACTTCCATTGAGATAAGCCATGTAAACGGTATCACTTCCCGCTGTTCCTGGCGTTTGATTTTGATTTGTTCGTGCTTGCATTTCTTGGAGTTCCCGTACCTGCGCCTGTAATTGACTAATCATCTCGAGCAATTGCTGTATTGATGGTTGGGATGATGTCGGTGTTTGTGCATGTGCTTGGAAAACACCACTCACACACATACACGCGATCACAAACCCAATAAGTGCTGTCCTGCTCCGTAGAAATGAAAATATAGACCTGCTCATAATGTTAAATTATTTGGATACTTAATAAATAGATTATTACATCTCATACACCATTTTATCAGAAATAGGCGAGTAAAAAACAACACATGTGTACACAAAGACACTGAGTACCTTTGTATACGTTCAAGAATACTCTTTGCGCACTTCATTTCTTTTACCTCTTCTTTTTTATCTAATCAACAATTTGAAAATCGAAAAATTCATCTGTTTTTTGTGTTGTATCACTCATAAAAATGAGTACATGAACTACCACAACTATGTTGCGTACATGGAAGACTGACTGTTAGAGCTAGACACAGTGCTACACTCAATATTAGGTCACAAAAACACAAAAACTCAAATATTTAGTGTTTTCAACTCCTTTCAGATACAACAACTCGTTATTCAGAGTAGTCCGTAGAACGAAAAAATTAAATGCTACAATGTACGCAATGAGCCAAGATACCCTGATTCTTCTTACAAGACGGTTTGCAAGTATCATTCTAGACACACAATCAGTATCTAACACAATTTTATTGCTTGAGACATATCTTAAAGACTTTCCGAGTAGCAATGATATGCAAAAGTATATTCCAATCAATTCTCTTTTCTTTCATAGACAGTGGATACGGGCCAGTATCAGGGGTCATATGAGAAAAGTTTCTTGTGCTATTAAACTTTTAAAACAAGGAAAAAATTCAGCTGCTGAGCGAGAATTAGAACTTGCGACACTTTGGTTGGGTCAAGCAGAAAAATTGTACGAAACAATAACATTTTTTAAAAATTTTGTTGTGGATGATCTGACCGATTACACATTACAGACAAGTCATTTAAAAAAGGGGGACATTATTCTTTCATACAAAACGAGTTATTTACTACGAAGATCATTTGTGTCACGCCTCGTAAAATTGGCAAGCCATAGTCAAATTACTCATATTATGATTGCAAGTCATGAAGAAAATGAGGAACCTGAATTACTGTTTTCTGGTGATGACACACAGGGACTCGGTGTTCTTGTACCAAAACCAAAATCTGGAGAGATTTTTCTTGTTATGGAGGCAAAAGATAAAATGCATCAAAAAATGCTCAATGCCCCTATATCTAAGTGGCGTAACCACGCGTATGTACGAAAAAAACAGTCCGTCGACTGTTACACATTCCCAGAACTTAAGTGTCAGATAGCAAGTCTTATTGGTCTTGTGGTTGTTGCGATGGTGTATATCGGTCAACCTCTTTCAATACTAAACCCAATACAAAAGCAGTCAGGTGTATTTTGTAGTGAATTGATTGATGCAATTTTTAAAGAGGCAGGAATACTTGCCACTCCTCGTAGTGAACATAACGGAATTGTTGGCCCTATTGAATTTTTTTACTCTCCGTTACTCACCTTTAAGGGAGTCATCGCAAGTTCATATGATTTGTCACAAATTCAGACAGAAATCAGAGAGCAATTCATTGGAGGATAACTATTATTTGGGTGAGTGCTCATGATACGTATAACTTTTTGCAACCATAAGGCGCCACAGGTGTTTATACCACTCCCAGTATCCAAGGTCGTTGGGGTGTAATCCATCAGGTGCGAAATATTTTTTTCTATCACGGACGAACGGATTTTCAGTGTGATCTGAAAAGAGCTCGATAAGTGGGACATTCTCTTTTACTGCTACCTCGTGGAAAGCACGTCGAACCAACTCTGTTCGATGCATGATTATAGGTCTCAAAAAAAATGGAAAGAATGGTGCTGATCCCTCGTTTCCAAAAAAAAGGAGTATCGTGCGACGCTCACTCATGTGTTGAGCTTTACGGAGTACTAATGTAAGATCTTTTTTCAATTGATTGAGTGGTGTGAACGCCCAAACATCATTTCCCCCCGTCGATACAATAATCAAATTGAACTCATTTTCCGATACCTGATCGAGTTGCTGAATTACTGATTGGGTGCGGGAACCATTAATTCCGACATTAATAATATCGGTCTTTGGAAAATCACGAGCAAACATACTTCCGAGCGTATAGTGCTGATCCAATGCGCCGGTACCCACTGCTGTACTGTCTCCTGCTATAAGAATTTTTGCAGGCTGACCTGAAACATGGGACACCGCTTCATGATGTCTTCCGAGGACACGCAATAAAAAAAGCAAGTATATACCTTTGAGTGCGTAAAAAGCGGTGGTAATAAAAAATATTTGTAACGCGAGAATCCATCCAGCGGTCTCAAAAATGTACTTGAGCACATCGTAATATACTGCTATGAGGTATGTTTCCATTTATTTTCGTAATTAAGTTCCATATCGCGCGGAAAATCAGCATAGGCCACCCCAACCATCTCTATACCCTCGACTACCGGCATGGTAGCAGTGGTACACTCCTGCTTCATTTGTACATATACTTTTTGTGCACCCTCAGTTTCATCTACAATGAAATGCCCCGTTATGTGTGATGCAAAGGAATGATCTCGATACAAGAGTTCTTTCACTGTGGCTGGCGTAATTCCTGTGGACATCATCTCAGTTGAACGACCAAAAATAGCAATTATAGGATACGGTAGTGCGGGTGTAATACCGACAACCCGTTCAATGGTCGCTGAATCAAGGATTTTTCCTATGTCACCTGTTTTGTATCGTATAAGCATCGTCTTTAAATCACAATCCAAATGTGAGACAACGATATCACCAATCCCCTGTTCATTTGGATTACATACTTCAACATGCACCGTCTGTGACATCATGTACATAATTTCAGGACACGCAGGTATAACAGTACCGAATACCTCACGTGACATTGTTGAATCAACTTGCAGTTGATGACGTATCGCATTTAAATCAGGCGTTCCACCAAAAATATTGAGACCGACTTCAGTGATACCCATAGTACCAAACACTCTATTTTTGAATTTTAGCTCCGTTTCCTCACCTCCGCTTGAGAGGAGTGTCTCTATGTACTGAACATAGCTGTCTGAAAAACTCGTACCTCCAACAACACATGATACACGCACAGTGCCCCAGGGAAATTTTTGCGCGACTCCTTCTTCAACAATTTTTTTAAGCACATGCGGGTCGGTAATAATTACAAATTGTTCAGCCGTATCCTTTAAGGTGCGTATAACGTGGAGGACAATGTCCGCTCGCACACTCGTTGGGATAACTGGATAGCTCGATACAAACGAGACTCCCATCGGGAGTGCATTAATAATTACAGGCTTATGCGTATCTGCCTGAAAAAGAGCGCGCATGAGCGTATCAAACATTTGTTGTTGAATCGCAACATCACGCTCAGTGAGGAGTGTGTATGAAAAAATACCTGACGTTCCAGAACTCACAATTGCCGAAACAAAATCATTCGTTTCCCCTTTTTGACAAAGTGTCTCAATAGAATATAGTGGGAAAATATCCTCCTTCGATATGAGAGGGACACGCTCTTTAAAATCCTCGCGTGTTTGAATTGAATCTTCTAAAACATGATGCTGCGCAAGATATTCACGATAAAAGGGTATCGTTTCTACTGCGTGGTGAAATGCCGTGAGGAGCGGATCACTGGTGTTATTTGATGTCATAATGTTATTATAAACCATACTTCATACAATACCATGTTTGGCACATTACTCTATGTCGTTTATTATGCAGTTGCTCTCTTTTACCTTTTGTTTGGTGTACTTTTATTGACTCACCCTCACCTCTCAGAGAAACGTCTTAAGAAATGTTTTCCACTCCTCGCCTCATATAAATACCAGAGAATAGCCAATAGCATTAACCTCACCAGTATTGGAGCTGGTCTGTTGATTATTGGAAACATGATTAAATTAGACGAATTTGCAGGTTTTTTGTTCGCACTCATTCTATCGGCACTTGAGGTATACCTCGGTATCATGTTTTACTACATTGAAGAAAGAAACGTGACTCAAGCAGTTATCCATGTTGTACTTCACATACTCATTGTATTTCTCATTGGTATGTTTATATTGCAACACTACTCACTCCAAATTTACACAATGCAACAGGAAACCGCGACAATCATAAAAGCATTTTTTCCATGGAAAATTTAATCGCAACACTCAGTGTATTCACCCAAACACCAGAAATACTTTTTTTTGTACTATTTCTCTGTATGCTTTTTGCGGGTGAGCCAGTAATCCTTGGTATTGCTTTTTACACAGCAACAACCCATTTTCTCCCCTTTTGGAACATCGCACTCCTTGCATTCATTTCCTCAATTGTGTGTGAACTTTTTTGGTTTGTTGTTGGACGAACCAAAATTATTGAAAGTCTCAATAAGAAAAAATTCCTATCCTCCTTTTACTCAGATCTTGAACATTTTTCAAATACAATTAAGCTTTCGAGCCCCCTTCGTCTCCTCTTTTCGAGTCGTCTCATTTCTGGACTCACTATTATTGTTATTATTTTTTTGAGCAGGAAAGATCTTACAATACGCACGTTTATATGGTATTCAATACTTGTTAATTCATTCTGGACACCGATTGTTGTAGGTATTGGATTTGCGGCAGGCCGTGGTTATAGTGTTGCACTTACC
The DNA here is from genome assembly GCA_031972435.1 of Minisyncoccota bacterium. GTDB lineage: Bacteria > Patescibacteriota > Minisyncoccia > Phycocordibacterales > UBA918 > Damh-18. The sequence continues at coordinate 3,656 of DALYES010000009.1, read as the reverse complement.
ACGTTTGAAGGAGTACGGGTACTTTCTTGGATTGGACTACTCGTACTCATTCTTATGTACATAGCGTACAAAAAGCGCTTACTATTCTATCCTAAGGACTAAAACCAATACACCCCGCGCCTACGGCGCGGGGTGTATTGGTTTTAGTCCATACATACCCGTATCTATATCTTCCCCGTGAGCACATCAGTGTCTGGGGTAATCTCGAGAGCCTTCGTAGGGTCACCGAGACGCTCTTCTTTTTCACGCATTTCTTTGTACGCATCTTCAATCTTTACTCCCTCTGTCTTGAGAATTGATTCATACTCCTCACGTTCCAAGGTCTCCACCTCGAGGAGTCGCTTTGCAACTGCGTCAAGTGCCTTACGGTGCTTTACGAGAATACTCTTTGCACGCTTCATTCCCTCTGCAACAATGTGGTTGACCTCTTCATCAATCTGCCGTGCCACCTCAAGTGAGTATCCGCGGTCTTCACTCGTTCCCCCTCCTATGAGTCGCCCACCGGTGCCCTCGAGTGCAATTGGACCAAACTTCTCGCTCATACCGTACTTCGTCACCATGTCACGCGCAAGATTGGCAATTACCTGAAGGTCATTTGAAGGACCTGTGGTGAGGTCATCAAAAATCATTTCCTCTGCAACATACCCACCCAAGGTCATTGCAATGTCATCGAGAAACTCTTTCTTTGATGACATGCGTCTATCCTCGTCGGGGAGCTTGAGGGTGTACCCTGCAGCGCGTCCACGAGAAATAATAGAAATTTTTTGAACTGGGTCTGCGTACGGGAGAACCGACGCCACGAGTGCGTGCCCCGCTTCGTGGTATGCGGTTATCTCACGTTCACGACGACTGAGCACATGGCTCTTGCGCTCGGGACCGAGCATCACCTTTTCTATCGAACGGATGAGGTCAAACTGTCCCACCTTCTTTCGTTCTTCACGCGCTGCGAGAATTGCCCCCTCATTCATGAGTGAGTAGAGATCAGCACCAGAGAACCCAGGGGTGCGCTGTGCAATAATGTCGAGGTTTACGTCCTCCTGCAGTGGCTTCTTTCGTGCGTGCACCTGAAGAATTGCCTCTCTATCAATGCGGTCCGGGAGATCAATGGTCACACGTCTATCGAAGCGTCCCGGGCGAAGGAGTGCGGGGTCGAGCACGTCGGGGCGGTTGGTCGCCGCCATCACCACCACTTTCTCATTTGGCTCAAAGCCGTCCATCTCGACGAGAATTTGGTTGAGCGTCTGCTCACGCTCATCATTTCCCCCACCAACACCGGTACCGCGTACGCGCCCCACGGCATCGATTTCATCCACAAAGATAATTGCGGGCGCGGCTTTCTTTGCCATCTGGAAGAGGTCACGAACACGCGATGCTCCTACTCCCACAAACATTTCTACGAATTCAGAACCCGAGATTGAGAAAAACGGCACTCCTGCTTCACCCGCAACAGCACGCGCGAGGAGTGTCTTTCCCGTACCAGGTGCTCCCATCATCATGACGCCTTTTGGTATCTGCGCACCAATGTCGAGGAACTTCTTTGGATTTTTGAGAAAGTCCACAATCTCTTCAAGCTCCTGCTTT
>DALYES010000009.1:0-2031 GCA_031972435.1 Minisyncoccota bacterium | reverse complement strand
AAGAACCAAAGTTGAGTGCCTGCATACCCGCCCCCTTCACCGAACGCGTGAAAAACCAGATGATGAACCCGAGGAGTACGAGCGGAAAGAGGAATGGTGCGAGATTTGAAATCCAGTACTTAAACCCAGACTCATCTTTCACATTGATGGTGACTCGCGATATTTGATCAACGGTCACACCAAGATTGACAAGTGTATCTGTAATGGCCGCATCGTTCTCTTTTTTTGCAACACCCTTTGTGCGGGTTTCATCGTTGTAGTTAATTTCAAGTGTACTTCCCTTCACCACAATTTCCTTCACCTCCTCCTTTTTTACCTGTTCAGCAATTTGAGAAATAGAAAGTTCTTCAGGCTTTTGAGCCGTGTCATTCATATAGGAGTACACAAAAGAGAGCGCAATCAAAAAGAGCACCGTGGAGAGGATGTTGTTCCAAAAATTACCAGGTCCGACAGGCATTTTTTCAGGTAACTTCAACGGCGAATTCTTCTTTTTCACTTTGTCTTTCTTCTTTATTTCTTCCTTTGGCAAATGCTCTATTTCAGAGCCTGCAGTCACCGTATTTTTTTCTTCTTCGTGATTCTGTGTCATGGTGACATTATACATATACTGTCCCATTTTGCGAATGTACCGTGTATTGCTCGAAACGCACCTTCCGACTATAGTAGTGCTATGGCACATCTTATTTCCAACAAGCGCGCGACTTTTGATTTTGAAATTCTCGAAACATTCGAGGCGGGTGTTGCTCTCTTGGGCACTGAGGTGAAATCACTCCGCGCTGGTCAGGGGAAGCTCGAGGGTTCGCACGTCATTATTCGCGGAAAAGAAGCGTTTTTGGTTGGTTCGTCTATTCCTCCATTTCAAAAAGTAAATGCAGGTACGTCGTACGATGCAGAGCGTGTCCGAAAACTCCTTCTCACCAAGAAAGAGATTCACACGCTCGAGCAGGAGGGCGAAAAGCAGGGATTGACAGTGGTGCCAATAAAATGGCATAATATTGGTTCTAAGCTAAAGTTGCAGATTGCTCTCGCCCGCGGAAAGAAAAAGCAGGATAAACGCGAGAGTATCAAAAAGCGTGATACGAGTCGAGACATAGCGCGCACCTTGAAATATCATCTCTAGTTGCTGTTCGCGAGTATAGGTAGTAAGTATGAGTATGAGTAAAGACACAGTGCGAGATTTTAGCGACTTGATTGCTTGGCAGAAAGCGCATCAGCTTGTACTCTTGACATATCGAGTCGTGAAGCACTTCCCTGCCAATGAACAGTTTATCCTTGTTTCTCAAATGACTCGTGCGGCAATATCGATATCGTCAAACATAGCTGAGGGATTCGGACGAAGTACCGCGAAAGATAAACGTCAGTTTTACGTCATCGCTAAAGGGTCAACTCTTGAACTTCGAAGCCAGATACGAGTTGCGAAAGACGTTGGCTATATTGATGAAGAGCTGTTCAGACGGTTTGAGCGAGATGCTATTGAAGTGGTGCGTTTGATTTCTGGTATCATCAATTCTGCACAGACTCGTGAGTAAGAATGTATACGCATACTGATACTTCATACTCATACTTCCCTTTTTGATTTCAATGCCTTGAAATCAAAAAGGGGATGACAGGCTTTGACGGTTTGCCCCGCACGATATGTGCAGTGTAGGAGCTTCTCGAGCACTCCTTTCAAGCTCGAGAATCGATACGTGCTAAGAAAAGCGTATTAAGTCCTTACGCATTTGCGTTTGGATCTCGACTCGCTGTAGCGTAACCTTACGCTCGCCAGTTCGACATCTGTCCACCTTACGTCTGATACGGTGGCACGGGTGAAATAAACATCAGGCTCTGGAGTACTGCCCCGTTTCCGTAGTGCTCTGAATTCTTCGAGACTCGATACATGTCTGTTTCGTTCAGCTTTGAGGGTATGTATTTAAATCAAAAGAGGAACTACACACTGTAGACGCATACGTACGGCCATTCTCGGACGGCGGTTCGAGTCCGCCCATCTCCACCTTATAAAACTTAGCGCCCTTATGGGCGCTTTAGTTT
>DALYES010000008.1:17308-19295 GCA_031972435.1 Minisyncoccota bacterium | reverse complement strand
CAGGTGCATGGAACTTCACCATTCCTTCAGGACATACGGTGATAGCAGGTACTCCTATCCTAATGTTCGTAGATAATGATGGCAGTACACGCGCGGCACTTTTCACCAAAGCCTCATCAACAAGTGATATATCAGGACTCAATCTTTTTCAAAACAGAGTCATTATCTCGCAGGAGGGTGCAACGAGTACCTCTATTAGCGACATGTCCTTTTATGACAACGACAACGATAGTGACATTCAATTCAATGCAACCACAAGTACCACAGGTCTTGTTGTGAATACCGGCAACAAACTGTACATCAATACAGGGAAGACGTTTACGGCAAGTAGCACCAATGTGTCCATAAACGGCAATGCAAGCGCCTCGGCTACTGATGGCTCACTCCATGTCGCGAGTGGCGCCACGTACACGAGTAGTGCCACAACCACTATCGCCGGCAACCTCACCGCCTCCTCTTCTGCAACAATCTCAAATAATGGAGCATTTGCCTTTACTGCATCGACCACAGGGAAAACGATTCTCGCAACGCCATCACTCGGGAACCTCACCTTCGCCAATACTGCGAGTATGTCGTTTGCGACAAGTGCGACGTCGACCAATCTCGTTATCAACTCCGGCGCGACTGTGGTCGCGCCGGCCTCCACCCTCACCATCTTGGGTAACTACACCAACAACGGTACCTTTACCCACAATGGCGGTACTACCACTCTCGCAAGTACCACGGGAGCGCAGTATCTAAGTGGAACACTCACCGGCGCGTCTAGTCTAAACAACGTTCGCTTTGTGGGTGCCTCTACCTCTACCTCGACCCCATCTGGCTTGATAGGAAAGTGGAACCTCGATGAAGGCGCGGGGACAACAGCATACGATTCATCAGGAAATGGGAACAATGGTACCCTTACCAACGGCCCACTGTGGACGACGGGCAAGGTGGGAAGTGGAGTTGATTTGGATGGTACTGATGACTACATCAATGTAGGGTCTCCCTCCACACTCGATGACGTGACGCAAAAGACAATCACTGCCTGGATAAACCCAGTGACAACTGGAGATGGTACGTATGGGCGCATTGCAGATAAGAATGCAGCGACAGCAAATGGATGGATTTTTATGGTTGATGGCACAAACTGCACCAACTGTCTCAGATATTATCAGTATTCTAGTTCTGGTATAGGTGAATGGCGCACAGGAAATGGAACTATTTCTATTGGTGCGAACACATGGCAACACGTGGCAATGACGTATGACAATAGTTCGGCAACAAATGATGCGACACTGTATATCAATGGAGTACTGAGCGCACTTTCTTTTGATGGAAATTTTGCAGGTAGTGCGTTGAGCGATGCGGCGAACAACTTGTGGTTTGGTGACCGTGCGGGGAACGACCGCTCCTTCAACGGTGACATCGACGACGTGCGTATATACAACCGACTCCTCACTGCAGGAGAAATCGCACAAGTGTATAGCGAGCGACCAAAGTTTATACAGAGTAATGCGTCGACCACTAACTTCGCTATTGATTCGAGTGTGGTTGTTGCACCATCTGCGCTCACTATTGCTGGAGACTATTCCAACAGTGGAGTGTTTAGTGCGGGTACGGGCACGACCACATTTTCAGGCACCTCGTCACAAGCGATTTCAGGCACGACGACAGGAGTTTCTGCTTTCAATGATCTGGCATTTTCAGGCACCAGTACCAAGACATTTCTCACCGCAAGCACCAGCGTACGACATTTTGCAGTGAATCAGGGCGCGACTGTCGCCCTGCCGGCCAACCTCACCATCTCCGGTAACTACACCAACAACGGTACCTCCTCAAACCCCGGAGGGAAAGTGTGGACGGGGCGTACCGCTGCGGTTGGTAATTACTGGCAATCCGTCACCTACGGCAATGGGCTCTTTGTGGCGGTTGCTAACTCCGGCACCAGCGACCGCGTCATGACCTCCCCCGACGGCATCACATGGACCTCTCGCACCAGTGCTGC
>DALYES010000008.1:0-17208 GCA_031972435.1 Minisyncoccota bacterium | reverse complement strand
CGGCCTCTTTGTGGCGGTGTCTTATGACGGCACCGGCAACCGCGTCATGACCTCCGCCATCGGCACCACAACCTTCACCGGTGGCAGTTCCCAAACTGCCACTGGGACAATGACCGGCGCCTCGGCCTTTGGCAACGTCGCCTTCACCGGCGCCGGCACAAAGACCTTTGCAACCAACGCAAGTACGAGCGATTTCACCGTAGCTACCGGCGCAACCGTCGTCGCTCCGTCACTTCTCTCCCTCTCCGGCAACTATCAAAACAACGGTACCACCACCTTTGGCACCGGTACCACCACCTTCTACGGCACCACCCCACAAACAGCCACTGGTACCATGACGGGCACCTCTGCCTTTTCTAATCTCACCATCACGAACACGAGTGGTACAGGAAGTAGTACCCAATCAGTTATCTTTGCTACTCAAGCAAGTACGACAGGTACCCTCACCATGCTTCCTGCTACCTCAGCACAATTTAAGGCAAACGCCACGAGTACCTTCCAAAATATCAATCTCGCTGGTACAGCAAGTCAGTACATATACCTCCGTTCGTCTATCCCCAATACACGATATGCGTTCTATGTCCCTGGTACACAGCAGACAGTGAACTATGTGGATGTGAAGGATAATAGTGCGTGTCCGACGACGATAACTGTGATAAATGGTACCAACGCGGGCAATAATGCCTGTTGGACGTTTGCTTCGAGTGCATTCATGTCTTCAGGACTCAATCAACTCTTTGGCTATGGTCAAGCAACAACTTCCATGAGCACACTCACCATTACCGACGGCACTATACCAACCATTACCGTACTCAATGATCTTCGCATCCTCATTGCTACCACCACCGTCAATATGCGATGGGATACCACCGATACCACCGCGGTCTTTGGCGGTACCGCATCGGGTAAGGTATCAAACCCCGTGTCGTACCTCGGTAATGGTTCGATGCTCCTCATACCCGTTGATACTGACTTCAGTACATTGGACACACTCACTATCGATGGTCTCTCATTTGCACAATTTAACACGGTTACTACACCAGCAACGGCGCTCGGTGTACGTACCGCCGGTGTGGGGAGTACCACGAGTGCAAATGATTCAAAGACGGTGGGTATCAATGGACTCCTCACGCTCGCCAATCACTCAGCGGGTCAGGTTGGTGACAACATGAATTCCTCCACAGAGACCAACATGACGCTCTACGCATTCAATCTTGGCTCTGCAGGTGAAAATGCAAACACCTCAGCACTCACGTTCCGTATTGCAGGTGCAAATGGTATTACGCAGTCAGACATCACGAACACCGCGCTCTACTACGATAACAACAGCAATCAAATATATGATGCAGGTGATACCAGTACAGGACTTACCCCTTCATGGGACCTCACGGGTGAGAGCGGAACACTTGGATTTTCGGGTACTTCAATTGTCGCTTCAACCTCACGCGATTACGTTCTCGCAGCAGACATTGCAAATATTATCGTGACCGAAGGACTTGCGTGTAGACTTGACTCAGCAGATGTTACAGCAGTCGGTGCTATCACCAATACGGTGACCAAGACAGGACTCCTTGATTACGTCTATCACATGAAGGGAACGGGAGCTGCAGGACTCTTTGGAGGAGCAATTGGTGGCCAAGCACCCGAAGGACAGGGAACACGCACTGGCGGGCACCACGGTGGCGGAAGTGGCGGTATTGACCCCGATAGTGGCGGTACCCCAATCGGCAATGAGGTGCACTTTAATGCACCAACGAGTAATGGCACACCGCAGGGAGCTTGGACGGGTGGCGCAAGCGTGTACGGTTCAGATGGTGTGTACGCATCGTCAGATACAAACGGTACGCGTCACACATTTGGCTCCTTTGGCTTTTCTGTCCCCTCAGACAACACCATTACAGGTATTGAGGTAAAGATAGAGGCTCATAGAAGCACACAGGCAGATACCATTTCTGCAAAACTCTCGTGGGATGGAGGCTCAAGTCTCACCACACTCGAAACAACAGGAACACTCACCGCTACGGATGCGGTCTACGTCCTCGGTTCACCAAGTGATACGTGGGGGAGAGTATGGACCGCAAGTGAATTGAACAACGGAAATTTCACCATTGAACTTATCTATAATCAAGGAGCACCTGGTAGTGCCGTTTCTGTCGACGCGATACAGGTGAATGTTCATTATCAAGCAACAGGAGGAGGTGCTGGCGGTGGTGGTGGAGGTGGCCCTGGACACGGTGCGGTGTTCAACTACAATCAAAATCATTACTTCGCGAGTGTGTACGCAGGAGTCGGCGATGCGCTCATGGATGTTGTTAGAAAAATATTCTGGTGGTTGGTGTAGGTAATGCACACGTTCCCCCGAGGCAAAGCCTCGGGGGAACGTGTGCATGCCGTTGTGTATACAGATATTGACATTGCAATTCAGTGATGTATTGTTGTTAGTAACAGCACCCCACCCGTCCGCAAGGCCCGGTGGGGTTTGTTGTGTATTGGAACTGACATTGAGTAGTGTATGTGGTGTCAGATTCCGCCACAGAGTGTGTATATACAAAGTATTGACAATGTATGTACACAGGATTAGACTATTTGTATGACTACACTAAGTATTCGTATTGAAGAAAAAACAAAAAAAGAAGCAGCAAAAACACTTGCGGCTCTTGGGCTTGATATGTCGAGCGCGGTGAAGATGTTTCTTAATCAAGTAGTAATAGAGCAAGGTATTCCATTTAAACCCTCACGTACTCCTCGTGAAATACGAGAGGAATGGGACAAGGAAGTTGCGTGGGCATTGAAGCATGGAAAACGATACACCAATGCATCAGAAATGTTTGCGGACATTGTGAAGGAAGATAACTAGATATGTACCAGATTGTTTACGCAAAGAAATTTGAGAAATCGCTTGCGAAACTGATAAAAGGCGGGCTCAAGAAATCTGTGCAGAAGGAGATTGTTAAGATGATTGACCTGATTGCTTCTGGCGCAAAATTGCCACCGTCATACAAAGACCATCAACTCCATGGTGAGTATAGGGAATATCGCGAGTGTCATGTACAGGGTGACCTGCTCCTCATATATCAGATTGTTGATACCGAACTCATTGTGCTTATGGCAAACATCGGTTCACACAATGATTTGTTTTGATGCTGTTATGACATACTATGGCCGACGTCGGCCATTTGTTTGCTATGAAATAAAATCCTTGATTGCGTTCGTGAGTTTTGTATAGGTGGTCGTTTCAAGCGTACCGATATGTCCGAGTAACATGGCTGTATCGAGGGTGGCAATTTTGGTATACCGAATATACGAAGTGACTTTAAGCCTATTTTCTTTTGTAGCGGGCACCTCAAGAAATTCTGAGTCTTTTGGTTTGATGCTCGTGATAAATACGACTACTGCATCGACGCGGTCACAACCAATCACCACACAAGGCCTCAGTTTATTCTGTGAGAGGTCGGTAAACGGGAAGGGGATTAAATGAATTTCGCCCTTTTTGATAGATGCTTTTTTTCGTTTCATGGAATGTACTATGCACAAATAACATCAGTCATCGAATATAACTCTGGTTCGTCTGCAAGAAAATCAAAACTTCCCGAATATGCATTTATATTGGTGATATCGGAAACATCCTTTCGATAATGGCTGGGGAACTTTATAAGCACTGCTTCGGGGTTGTTGCGGCGCCCAATAACAAATGCAGTGTCGTGCTCTTTAAGCGCCATAATAAATTGCGGAAGGAGATTGCGTGCTTTGCTTGTAGATATGATGATCATACGACACATACTATCAAGTATCACTAATTTGTGCAATTTGTACAATTTGCATTGTACAAATTGCGTTCAAAACAACCAAAATTATGGACATCGGATGTCTGTCATTTTGGGGGTTACTCCTGGGGTTGTTGTGGTTCTTGGAGTGGCGCACCAAGTGCTTTGATGCGGTCGATGACTACCGTCGACTCTTCATTTCGTATTGAAATTTTGCCTTGGATGGCCACACAGGAACCGACCACAAAAAGGTCGTGGTGCGTTTTGTACGTCTCGGGGAAAGCGACAAGCTCGATGGTTTCCATTCCATCACCAATCAAGATGAAGCCCATCTTGTCGCCCTTTTTAGTGAGTATTTCGTGGACGTTTTCTACCATGCCCGCAGTGACGACCGGAACGCCGTTCCGTGTTTCTCTTTTGATAACACTAATACGTGGGCGTTTTTCGAGCTCTTCTCTGAATGCATCGAGTGGATGTCCTGAGACGTACACACCGAGGAGCTCTTTTTCCCAGAGTAGTTTTTCGTTCTTTGTCGCTTTTGTACCGTGCTCAAGAACAAGTGCATGAACGGAAGAATCGCCAAATGCGCCAAAGAGAGAATCCTGCGCCGACTCTTTGTGTGCGCTGTGCTCTTTGTGATAGGCGAGCATAGACTCAACATTGTGGAGGAGTGTTCCGCGTTCCTCAAAACGGTCGAATGACCCCGACATGATGAGCGCTTCGAGAGATTTTTTGTTGAGATTTCGAGACGTAACTCGTGTGAGAAAATCTTGAAGAGAGACGAACGCACCATTCGTTTTACGTTCATCAATGATTGACTCCGCAATGCCCTCACCGAAATTCTTAATAGTCGTGAGTCCAAACCGAATTCTTGCGCGATTTTCCTGAAATTCCCCCTGTTGCTTCGTTGTCGGCTTCGAGTCTCGTTCATCGTATGCACGATACGCCTCACTTCGATTCTCACCGACGCCTTGCATCAGGGGTTTTTCAGAAAAATCTGATTGGTGTTGTTTGGTGTATGCCGGAACAACGGTGAATTGTGAAAAACTCTCGTTGATATCAGGTGGAAGCACCTCAATTCCCATACGAACACACTCTTGAATAATTTCAGAAATCTTCTCAGTGTCACCTGAGTCGGCGGTGAGCACGGCCGACATGTACTCCTCGGGGAAGTTGGCCTTCATGAACGCGGTTTGGTATGCCACCCTTCCGTAGCTCGCCGCGTGGGCTTTGTTGAACCCGTATGCGGCAAATGGCTCGATGAGTTTCCAGAGTTTGTCTGCGAGCCCACCACTCAACTTTCCGTACTCCACAAAACCTTTCAAGAGTTTTTCTTTTTCTGCCTCCATCACCGCAGGAATTTTCTTTCCCATTGCTTTGCGGAGCATGTCAGCTTCGAGCCATGAGTATCCCGCAAGCTCGCGGGCAATCATCATGACGTCGTCTTGGTACGTGATGACACCGTACGACCGGTCAAGGATTTTTTCAAGTCGTGGATCGAGATAGGAAATGAGCGTGGCATTATTTTTGCGCTCAATGTACTGCGGAATAGATTCCATGGGCCCTGGGCGATAGAGTGCCACCATCGCATTGATGTCGTGAATGGTTGAGGGACGGAGCTGTTTCAAAAATGCGGTCATACCTGTTCCATTTAATTGGAATAGTCCCATAGTCTCGCCCTGCGCGAGCATAGAAAATGTTTTTTCATCATCGACGGGGATGTTTTCAATATCGACAGCGATGCCACGAATTTTCTCTACACGTTTTACTGCATCCGCGAGAATGGAAAGGTTTTTGATACCGAGGAAGTCAAACTTGAGGAGCCCCACACCGTCTTCTCCCACTGAGTGCATTTCGTACTGGGTGATGAGCTTTCCGCTCTTTGGGTCGGGCTGGACCGGTACAAACTCAGTGAGGGGAAGTGGAGAAATAACAACCCCCGCAGCGTGTACTCCGACATGGCGCACACGCCCCTCAATTTGCCGAGCGAGATCAATCACCTCCCGTGTCTCTGGGTCTTTTGTATAGAGTGTTTTGAGTTCAGGCTCAATTTCCATTGCTTTCTCAATCGTCATGGGGAAGCCCTGACTTCCCATCGGAATGAGTTTTGCGATACGATCACCGGTTGCGTAGGGGTGGCCGAGTGCACGCGCGACATCACGCACCGCAGCGCGCGCCATCATGGTACCAAAGGTACCAATCTGTGCGACATTGTTCTCTCCGTACTTCTCGCGTGCATACGCAATAATCTCGTCACGTCTGTTGTCGGCAAAGTCCATATCAATATCAGGTGCAGACGGACGCTCAGGGTTGAGAAAGCGCTCAAAGGGAAGTTTGTACTCGAGTGGGTTTACATTGGTAATACCGAGCGCGTAGGTGGTGAGGGAACCTGCAACGGAACCACGAATGGTGGTGAGAATTTTTCGCTCTCGCGCTTCGCGAAGGAGGTCGCCCACCACAAGGAAGTACTTCGCATACCCTTTCATTTTGATGATGCCGAGCTCATAGTCGAGACGATCTTTGACGGTGGCATCACTGAGTGAAAGTCCGCGCCACGACACACCTGCATACGCCATATCGTGCAATTCAACATCGGGTTCTTTTCCACTCTCAATTTTGTAGTCAGGGAAATACCATGTTGCGCCAGGGTTCATGTGAACGTTACACTCCTCAGCAATGGTGACTGTATGTTTAAGTGCTTCAATTTCTCCCTCACTCGTAAAGAGCTCTTTTGCACGTTCCTGTGAAATAAATGAGAAGTTTGGTGCGAGCTCACCTTCCACGTCCTGTGTTTCCACGATGCCACCATTTTGAATTTTAATCATGGTTTCGCGCGCGAGGTGGTCGCGCTGGTCGAGGTAGTACACATCGTGCGAGGCGACGAGCTTGGTAGAAGTGGTGACCGCGAGCGCGCGGATGTTTTTTTGAAGTGCTTCGTGTCCCTCAATCTCAGGGTGGTGCGTTATTTCGAGGTAGCAGTCATCGCCAAAGACAGTCTTGTACCAGTCGAGTGATGCTTCAGCACTTTCCGTTAGTCCACTTTTGAGCGCGAGTACTGGCTCACCGCTGAATGAGGGGATGATACAGATGAGGTCTCTGTGGAGTTCCTCAATGAGCGCGTGGTCGATGCGGGGCTTGTAGTAGAAGCCATGCACGTACGACTCAGTCACCATTTTAATAAGGTTTTTGTACCCCTCATTATTTTTTGCGAGGAAGACCACTCGTCCGCGGGGCTTGTCGAGCCCCGCGTCTTTGTCGAAGCGGGTGCGCGGTGCGAGGTGCGCGTCGAGACCAATAATCGGTTTGATGTTTTCCTTGGTGCAGGCTTTGTAAAAATTGATAGCACCGTAGAGCGCACCGTTATCGGTGAGCGCGAGCGCAGGCATACCACACTGCTTCGCACGTTGTGCGAGCTCTTTGGGGGTCGGAATAGCATTGAGGAGGGAATAGTGCGAATGCACATGGAGGTGGATGAAGTCAGCTTTGAGTGTTTCCGGTTCGCTCATGGTTGGACTATTGTATAGTACTTACTATGGAATTAAAAATAACTCACGTAATCGGGATTGACGAAGCTGGTGAGAAAGTCTGGGAGACTTTCGCAAGACTTTGAGCAGTTTTTGCGAAAAGTGTACAGCTCCTGTAAGGTGAGAAAGTCTGGGAGACTTTCACCACAAGAGTACTTCGATTTTCTAAAGGAAAATCTGGTCGCGCAAGAGGTTGCCAGCTATTTCGAAGTATGAGAAATAGCGACAACCTGTACAGCTCCTGTATGGAGGATGTCCTCGGTTAATAGTATGCAAAAAATCAAGTACATCATTGGAGTAGATGAGGCCGGTAGAGGTCCTTTAGCCGGCCCTGTTGCGGTGGGTGCGGTGTGCGTACCTTCGGATTTTGATTGGGCCTTGATTCCGGGGGTGGGGGACTCAAAGCAGATTACGGCGGAAAATCGCGAAGCGATTTTCCGCCGGGCCCGCGCGCTTAGGCGCGCGGGCCAACTCTCCTTCGCCGTCTCACTCGTTGGTGCCTCCACCATCGATCGCATCGGCATCACGAGGGCAGTCGCGCTCGGTATCAACCGCTGTATCAAAAAACTCAATCCACATCCTGCATCAACACACGTACTTCTCGACGGCCTCCTCCATGCGCCAGAAAAATTTGTACATCAAGAAACGATTATTAAAGGCGATGCGAAAGAGCTTGTGATTGGACTTGCGTCTATTTGTGCAAAGGTCACGCGCGACATCTATATGGTGCGCGTCGCGCGTGACCACCCCGAGTACAGCTTCGACATCCACAAGGGGTACGCCACAAAAAAACACCTCGAGGCAATCACTATACACGGTCTTTCACCGATTCACCGCAGATCATTCACGAAGCGTTTTTTGAGGTGATATAATTTTGCAATGAATAAAATTTCTTTTGTTTTTTTAGGAATCATCATCATTATTATTGCTAGTGTGTATATATTCTTCCGAGTCGTCCCCAGCACCTCTCCTGCTGTCAAGGAATCAGAATATTCCACCACTCATTTGGATAATGATTTCAACAAAAATATTGTAGAAAGTCAGACCTCGTCTGAAACCGACATTGCTGCCGATACATCAAATTTTTCTTCAACCACATATAAAATACTTGCCAACAAATTGGTGACTGATGGGAAGTATTTATACTGTAACGACAAAGTTGTTCCAGGTGTTGATGTGTCAACCTTACAACAAGTAGCAACTACAAGTGTCGAAAACAAAGAGTTGCGCAATTTTGCACCGCTCGCATTTTTTGACAAGGACACATATTACGAAATTAATAATTATCTAAATGAGGGTGAGTGTGTTTCGGTGACGCCAATTGACATTGCAAGTTTTAGACATGTAGATGCAAATTATTACAAGGACAAAAACAGTGTGTATTTGATGTTGAGTCGAGTCATGACAAACGAGTCCTGTATTTTGAAGGACGCAGATCCCGACACATTCGAGGTTTTTGGAGATAGTTGGTCAAAAGATTCTAAACATGTTTTTTATGATTGTCTTTCTGTTGCTGGAGCGGACCCGTCCTCATTTTCGTCGTATACAGGTGATCAGCGTTCATCTGGGTATGCAAAAGATAGTAAACATGTTTATTTTATTGAAAAGGCGTGCTGTAAGGGTGACGGTAGGGGTAGTGTGAGTATTGTGAGTGGCGCTGACCCTGCTACCTTCTTACCACTTGGTAATTCTGAGACCTTATCGTATGCAAAAGACGGTTCCGCAGTATATGTTGAGGGAATAAAGTTTGCTATAGCTGACGTGGAAACGTTTAGACTTCTGAGTGACAGTGCACCAGATCTTGCAATAGATGAGAATCATCTCTATGTTGGCGATCAAGTTGACGGACTAATGCCAGTTGAAGGAGTAGATATGGAGACATTCAAGATTAAGAACACTAAGTATGATGATGCAAATGCGTATTATGGATATGTTATTCGGGCTTCAGATAAAAATAGAAACTACATCATCACCCCAGATTTGATGCGCACAACAGTATCATATGACGCTGAGTGATGAAGAAACAAGATGAATGTTCCTGAAGTACGCCACAAAAAAACACCTCGAGGCAATCACTATACACGGTCTTTCACCGATTCACCGCAGATCATTCACGAAGCGTTTCCGATGAAGTTTTTCCTTGCAAAAAATGCCTGTGTATAGCACACTCATACGTGGTGCTATACGGTACCCACATAGCAGTCTCCCACAAGGAGATTTTTGTTCTTTTTTGCTCAGAGGTAAAGTATGATTGTTCAACTATCACAGTATGGGGCGTGCAATGGATGCGCTCACAATATCAATATGACTCTCCAACTTCAATGGGATGGAAAGCCACGACCCAGAGTACGATGCGCTGTCGTGCAAAATGGTGAAGTAGTCGTGAAACCCGTTCACATGCTTCCACTCGATGGTGTGTGTAGGCGTATAGAACACCATACGAGGCATAAGCATCAGTGTTCTTCATTCTACGAAAATAGCGTTGAGCTTGCTGGTGCTGTTGCATAGGCACCCACGCACCACGAAAGCCGGACATCACGTCCGGTTTTTTTATACGTATGATCAGGGTGGGTGTGAATGCACCATGCACTCTGGCAACGACACACTTTTTATTGTATAGTCCATACAGAGTATGCGAACCATTGTGGCGAGCACAATTTTGTTCCTGAAGGAGAGGAAAATGTGTACAAAAATCGATGGAACAGCGAATCAGGGAACGGCGTGTTCTTGCACCCTTGTTGGAGGGCAACATACTGCGACTCCATGCCGATGTGTCAAAGTGGGCACTATCACCCCTGCTGTCTCGAAACTTTGTGGGGCACCACCACCTGTGCATGTTGGTATTGATGATGGTGACGAACTCGCATCACTCGCGGGGGCGCAGAGTTAGAAAAACGCATTTCAACACAGAGAACCGAGAGCACCCGCGCTCGGTTTTCTATTGAAAACATGAAGCCCATAGACGTGCTCCATATGTACAAGATATATATTCAATGATACGGTTTATCGAGGCGGTTCATTTAAAAAGGGGTTTCAACCATGACACGTACAGACGATGGGTTTTTTCAGGAAAAAATGAAAGTGACAAAAGGAATTGTCAATCGTTTAGTCGAAATACTAAGACGTAAACATGTGATCGTAGAGATAGGGAACGCTATCGTTAATGATCATATGACCCTTACGATGCAAAGAAATGACGGAGCACCCTTTTCAGTTGAAGAGAAGGATCAGATTCGAAAGGTGATGTTGAGCGATGACTGTAAGAAAACAGTAGGGAGCACGCTCTCACGTCCTCCGTTTGAGTGGAAAAAGGTTCGCATTCGCGTATGTTCGCGTGAAAATGGAAATAAGCAGTATATCTGGTCTCTCGAAAAAGGTAAGGAGAAAAAATAAGAAAGACAGCCTATAAACAGTCAAAAGAGCCGGGGATGCTATGCCCCGGCTTTTCTATTGCGTTTCTCTATATATTTGCTATAGTTCTCCCACTATGGTTATACGAATGCGACATACACGCGCCCATTCAGCAAATAGGCGCTCACATCATGCAATTAAGGCAGAGACACTTTCGAAGTGTACACACTGCGGTGCATCACGCCGACCACATCACATGTGCCTCGAGTGTGGATATTATAATGGACGTCAGGTGATGGATCTCACTGCAGAAAAGGCAAAGCGAGATGCGCGTATCAAAGCAAAGCAGGAGCGAATTAAAAACGAGCTCGGTACTGCATCAGAGACACCTCGAGCAGTCGCAGAGATACCTGGAAAATCAAAAGACAAGTAACATTGACACACAGAGAATTCCACAACGTCCCCTTGCAAGGGGACGTTTCTGTACTCCAAAGGTGGTACACTTGTGGGTAGTAACAGTTCATTATTTTTTATGGCAAACAGGCACCTTTCACGTTCAATTGTTCTTCAATCACTCTTTGAGTGGGATTTAAATAGTATCGAAAAAAGCATGATGCAGGATGCACTCATGCGCAACGTTGAAGAATTTGCACCAAACAAATCAGACGTACCGTTCATGGAGAAGCTCCTTGATGGTGTGTTGCAGAAGCAGTCGGAACTTGACCTCATTATCGAGAAGGCTGCGCCCGAGTGGCCCATCGACCGCATTGCACCCGTCGATCGTAACATTCTCAGGCTCGGTCTCTATGAGCTTCTCTTTTCAGATAGGAGCGAAGTGCCCGCAAAGGTTGCTATCAATGAGGCGATTGAGCTCGCAAAACAATTTGGTGGAGACAACTCAAGTCGGTTTGTAAACGGTGTGCTTGGTGCAGTGTACAAAGAAATTGGTGAACCGGGGAAGGAGGAGAGCTCAAAGATAAAAAAGAAAAAAGATATTCCGTTTGAGCAAATGGACATCGAGCGACTCGCTGGGGCCGTGGTGTACGCGATGCACGAAGGAGCAATGTACCTTGCCCTCGTCCACGATATTTTTGGCCACTGGACACTCTCAAAAGGAAAGATTGTTGAGGGAGAGGAAATGGAAGCTGGTGCTATGCGCGCTATTAAAGATGAAATAGGACTTGCAATAGAGCTTGAAACAGAGCTCGGAAAAAATGAGTACGTTGCGTCGCATCCTGAGAAGGGGAAAGTGCGTAAGCAAGTGGTGTACTTCCTTGCACGTGCTCCGTATGATAATCTCATCCTCGAGCAAAAGGGAGGACTCGATGCAGCGCAGTGGTTTAAGGTTGCAGATATTCTTGAACTCAATTTTTATGAGGACATTTTGCCTATCGTGACCAAAGCGGTGACGGTATTGGTTGGTAGAAAATAGAAAATAGAAAATAGAAACTATTCCTTTTTTCAGATATTTCTGCTACGCTACGCCCATGACAGAACCACAAGATATTGATATAAGCCTCGGGAAACTTGAAACTCTCATTGGAGTGAGTTTTGTTGACCGTATACACCTACTGACCGCTATCACCCACCGATCGTATTTGAATGAACACCGTGAGGCAACACATGGTCACAACGAGCGGTATGAATTTTTGGGGGATGCTATTTTAGAACTCGTTATTACTGATTTTCTTTTTCATAAATTTACTGCAAAGCCAGAAGGTGAACTCACCGCTATTCGTGCGGCGCTCGTCAATACCGTCTCGCTCTCTGAGGTGGCGACAAAGCTCAATTTGAGCAAATTTCTCCTGCTCTCAAAAGGTGAAGAAAAAGACACCGGACGCGCACGTCAGTACATTCTCGCAAATACATTTGAGTCAATTATTGGAGCGATATACCTCGACCAAGGGTATGAGGTGGCAAAGGAATTTGTCGGACACACTCTCTTTGATAAAACAGACAACATTGTCGCAAAGCACTTGTGGCAGGATGCGAAGAGTCGTTTTCAAGAGCTCGCACAGGAACATACGGGCATTACGCCGAACTATGAAACGCTCAGTCAGACTGGTCCCGATCATGACCGTGTATTTACGGTCGGTGTCTTTTTAGGAGGTGAAAAAATTGCAGAGGGGAAGGGGCGCTCAAAACAAGAAGCAGAGCAATCAGCTGCCGAAGAGGGGTGTCGTGTGAGGGGGTGGATTTAAATTGATTAACACCTAGCATCATATCTATATGGACTCTCATGGTATTATTATCTCATGAGTTTTTTATATGCACACAAAAAAGGTTTTACCGTTATTGAAGTAGTCGTGGTGGCGGGGATTATTGCGATACTTGCTTCTGTGGTGCTCGCAAATATGGGTGAGGCAAAACAGAAGGCTCGTGACACACAACGAGTGAGTGATTTGCAACAGATTCAGACTGCGGTGCGTGTGGGACGGAGATTTCATCGAACTTAACTGGGACAATCCAAGACCCTCTCAATACTGGCACAAATTACGGATACTATTACAACAGTGACTACTTCTGTAATAGTCCGCATCACGCGGTTATTCTTGCGCTCACAATGGAAGATGCCAATAAGGGCAACATGGCAACTGTGTGTGGAGCTGGTTCGTATGCCCAAATTGCGAATGGAGCAACACCAACGGCTGCATCGTATGTCATTATTTTGAAGTAGTGTATGTACCTCAAGGAACTCACCATCCACGGATTCAAATCATTCGCCCGCAAAGGTGAGCTTGAGTTTCGAACTCCAATTACGGCGATTGTGGGCCCCAATGGCTCAGGAAAATCAAACGTCGCTGAGGCGTTTCGTTTTGTCTTGGGAGAGCAGTCCATTAAGTCACTCCGTGGAAAGAAGGGAGAAGACCTCATCTTCAACGGCTCCGAGAGTGTCTCACGCGCCAACCGTGCGTCGGTTACCATTACACTGCTCAATCCACTCAAAAATGGCACTCGCGTCTTCCCACTCGATTTTGATGAAATTACCGTTGAGCGCGTGGTCAACCGAGACAGTACGAACGAGTATCTCATTAACGATTCAAAAGTCCGCCTCAAAGATGTGCAAGAATTACTTGCTGCCGCAAACATTGGTCCAACGGGACATCACATTATTTCTCAGGGCGAAGCCGACCGTATCCTTTCTGCAACCGCAAAGGAGCGAAGAGAAATGATTGAGGATGCGCTCGGGCTCAAGGTGTTTCAATTCAAAAAAGCGGAGAGCGAACGCAAGCTCAAGAAGACTCAGGAAAATATTGCACAGGTAGAATCACTCCGCAGGGAAGTTGCCCCACACCTCAAGTTTCTTGAGCGACAGATTAAAAAAATAGAACGATCCGTCGCGCTCCAAGAGGAGTTGAAACTCGTGTATGCAGAGTACCTCAAACGTGAAGATACCTACATCGCATTCCACTATGATAGGCTCACGACAGAGAGACTTGTTCCCCTTGAGCGACGAGAAGCACTCAGAGATGCGCTCACTCGGGCAAAAGAGAAGCTCGCGGTGAAGGAACATGATGATACACGAGATGCACTCATTGCACTCGAGACGCGTATGCGTGAAGCACGCCACGAGAGACAGGAGCTCACGCGCACCATTGGGCAGGAGGAGGGAAAAATCCTCTTCATTGAACGACAGATTGCAGACAAGAAAAAGAAGCAGGAGTCAGTGCAGGAGGAGCCAATTCCTCGTGATGCATTTGAAAAGGTAGTCACGCAAGCAGAGAAGCTCTCAGAGTACGCACACACCGAAGGAGATGTCGAGGGTTTTTCGCGTGCACTCGAGGATATTGTGAGTGCACTCAAGAAGTTGCTCACCCACACCTTCAAGGGGACAGATACAGACGAGATAGGTGACCTCGAGCGCGAACTCCATACACTTGAAAAAGAGAAGGCACACGCCGAAAAGAAGGCCGAAGAAATCCGAACGGATGAGGAAAAACTCGCAGAAGAGTACGATGCAATGAAGCGTGCGATTGAATCAGAGCAGACCGAGAGTCGTGAAGCAGAGCGCGAAGTATTTACCATTATGAATGAACAGCGTGAAGTGGAAAAGGCAATCGACGCCATTGACCGCGAGCTCACCGTGCTCGAGCGGGATAGGCAAGAGTTTAAAAACGAATTGCAAGAAGCGGTGTCGCTCATCGGACGTGGTGCGGGGATGTACTTTGAGTATGTGGTCTGTGATGAAGCCGGGAATGCACTCCTAAGCGAAACACTCATTGGTGAGGATAGACAGCTCCAGCGTACGCGGAAGCATGAGCTTGAGCGCATGAAGATTCGACTCGAAGAGCTCGGTACGGGCTCGAATGAAGATGTGCTCAAAGAGTACAAGGATGTGAAAGAGCGGGATGAATTCCTCGTCCACGAGGTGGGTGACCTCACCGAGTCGGTTGCGAAGCTCGAAGCACTCATTGTGCAACTCACCACCGATTTGAATGCGCAGTTTGTGAGTGGTATTGAAAAAATTGGCACCGAGTTCAACACGTTCTTCACGCTCATGTTTGGTGGTGGAAGTGCCAACCTCCTTCGTATCAAACCAAAGGTAGTGAAAAAAGACGATGATGACCTTATCGCGAATGAAGAAGATGTGGAGGAGCACGAGGAGGGAATTGAAATTGATGTGAAGCTTCCCAACAAAAAAGTGCGCGGGCTCGAGATGCTCTCGGGCGGTGAGCGCGCGCTCACGTCGATTGCGCTCATCTTTGCGATGAGTCAGGTGAACCCACCGCTCTTTGTGATTCTCGATGAAACCGATGCTGCGCTCGACGAGGCAAATAGCCGACGTTACGGGGATATGATTTCTGCACTCGCAGAGAAGTCACAGCTCATTCTCATCACGCACAACCGCGAGACAATGGGACGTGCGGGCGTG
Organism: Minisyncoccota bacterium; assembly: GCA_031972435.1. Lineage (GTDB taxonomy): Bacteria > Patescibacteriota > Minisyncoccia > Phycocordibacterales > UBA918 > Damh-18. The sequence continues at coordinate 1,696 of DALYES010000008.1, read as the reverse complement.
CTCTACGGGGTTACGATGGCAGGTGATGGTATCTCAAAGCTCCTTTCGGTGAAGTTTGATGAAGCAGTCTCAGTAGCGAAGTAAAAACGTCTGCCTCGCTATCCCCGCGTCAAAGCAGACAGAGTATACATAAGGACATCCGATGTCTGTCAGTGGGAGAAAAAAAGAAGAAAACAGAAATCAAAACAAGAATTTTTCTCAATAAGAGATTTACTTTTTATCGTCCACCTGTTACGTAAAAAGTAAATGAGCATTCGATGTGAGTTGGCGAAAAGAGGGTCGATTTACAGTCCCCATTTTCTCACTGGCAAATCTTCCCATCCAGTGTGTTTGTGTGCCATATTGGTGGAGTATGTACCGATATAGAGGTGTTGCAATTAGCCTGTAAACTTCTGTGCAATTAGCGTGCGAATTCAGGAGTGAGTATTTCCTTTTTATTTTTTCTGTGGTATAAACCATTTGGTGTATATAGTTGTGTGTAGGTGTTCGGTACGGACACCGTTTGTTATTCTCCAGAAATTTGAAGGAGGTTGTGATGAAAGACTATCGAAAATTAAATCAGGGATTACTCAAACTCGTGCGTGTGAATCCAGGTTTTGCAAGACTCTGTGAGATTGCGAGTGATGTGCAGAGTGTTGAGTTCATGACTCTGTCGAGCGACATACTGAAACAGTGGTGTGGCCGTTACACCATTTTTGAATCACCCTTCGAAGTACGTGTGTTCTGCGCGTCACGAGGTGTTTTGCTACCAGAAGTCATAGAAGAGTACTCGAGAGGGTACATTAGGAGATTTCTGGATTTGATTACCCTGAAATCGAATAATCCTGATGTCACCACTATCGGAGCAATGTTTCAGAAGCTGGGTACCGAACATGTCAAAACCATCGACACCGTCTTCGTTCTCGATAGGGGAATCGATCATGTCGATCATCCCAAATTGATCGTGTACGACATCCCGCAAGACGAAAATGGAGGAGTTCTAACGCATATGCTGTCGGAGTACAGTGAAAAGAATCATCCGAGTACTGCGTGACCGGTTTGACGAATGCTGTAAATTAAATGCCCGAAAAACTTCGTGTTTTCTCGGGCATAATTTTTTTCTCCCCCAGATTCCCTTGATCACTGGATGGTCTCACAATAAACTTCTGCAATCCCACAGTAATTAGAAAAATCTCTGAGGTCACGAGGAGTCAATTTTTTGTTCATTTTCACCTGAGCCCTAAACTCATTGTCTTTCGGAAACTCATCATGAGAGATTTCAATACAACGATCAGGTGTCCTATGCATGAGTTGAATGAAAACACCAACGCGCTTCTTGAATTCAAATGGATGAAGATTTTCACCACGAATACTCAGCATGTACCCAATACCGTTTTCCATGTACGTCTCCCGTTATTGAACCTATTTTTGAGTATACACCATTTCAAAAGTTTGGTGAAATAGATAAAGGCCCCCGAAACGCGTTGCGTTCGAGGGCCGGTGAGTGTGATCAGTGGAGGACATAGTAGGTCCACATTTGAACACCACTCATCCTACACAGCAGGTCGAGTTCATCTTCTGGAATCATTCCAGCACTCTTTATGTGTAAAAAACATTGTTCAAGAGATGGATGTTCCTCATACGTAATCACGACATTCCAAGCCCTTGCAATTTTTTTTGTAAAGGAATTAATGGCCTCAACCTCAGTCCCATCGAT